>NZ_KN050721.1:470857-760832 GCF_000745615.1 Rahnella sp. WP5
GGGCCGTTAGCTCAGTTGGTAGAGCAGTTGACTTTTAATCAATTGGTCGCTGGTTCGAATCCAGCACGGCCCACCACTTTCAAAGTGGAAAATGTAGTGAAGCAGTGCAGGATGAGAACCACAAGTTCGAGCCGAGCGAAGCGAGACGACAACGCGCAGCGTTGCCCGCAGGGCGAGGTGAAACCGAGTCAATCCAGCACGGCCCACCACTTTTTTAGTGAAACCATCTAAATTGCAAAATTCAGAGAAAAGCGCCTTTTGGCGCTTTTTTCGCATGTGAGTCCCAAAAGACCTCATTTTTTCTTAAGTCTTCGCTTTTTGTTCCCCCGTTGCGCGTCTTGTTCGAGACTCTTTTAAGTCCAGTAAACATTTTAAGCCCTGCGTCTATTATTTGGACGACTTTACCTGCTTTTTGCGGTATTTTGTTTAGCATACAAAACTAAGGATTCCCGGGTGGGATCTGTTGTGGCTTATGGCTATCCGGGCAAGTTGCCTGACTGAATGAGATAACGAGTATGAGCGAAACATTGGATCTGAATGCGACGGTTTATCCTTTCCCTCCGAAACCCGCCGTGCTGACTGCAGATGAAAAGACCTTCTATAAAGAGAAGATCAGAAAACTGCTGCAGGAACGTGATGCCGTGATGGTGGCGCATTATTACACCGATCCTGAAATTCAGGCGCTCGCTGAAGAAACCGGTGGTATTGTCGCGGATTCTTTAGAGATGGCGCGTTTTGGCAGCCAGCATCCTGCTTCGACCCTGCTTGTCGCGGGTGTGCGCTTCATGGGAGAAACGGCCAAAATCCTCAGCCCGGAAAAAACCGTGCTGATGCCAACCCTCAACGCTGAATGTTCTTTGGATCTGGGTTGCCCGGGGCAGGCTTTCTCAGATTTTTGCGACCAGCACCCCGACCGCACCGTTGTGGTCTACGCTAATACCTCAGCAGCAGTAAAAGCCAGAGCCGACTGGGTCGTGACCTCAAGCATTGCGGTTGAGCTGATTGAACATCTCGATAGTCTGGGTGAAAAAATAATCTGGGCACCTGACCGGCACCTCGGAAATTACGTCCGTAAGCAGACGGGGGCAGACGTCTTGTGCTGGCAGGGCGCCTGTATCGTCCATGACGAGTTTAAAACACAGGCCCTGACCCGAATGAAAGGCTTGTATCCGAACGCCGCTGTTCTGGTGCATCCGGAGTCTCCTCAGGCGATCGTTGATATGGCTGATGCGGTCGGTTCTACCAGTCAGCTTATTCAGGCGGCAAAAACGTTGCCTCAGAAGCAACTGATCGTCGCCACTGACCGCGGCATTTTTTACAAAATGCAGCAGGCGTGCCCGGACAAAGAATTGTTTGAAGCGCCGACGGCGGGTGAGGGCGCAAGTTGCCGTACCTGCGCGCATTGTCCGTGGATGGCGATGAATGGCCTTAAAGCCATTGCTGAAGGTCTGGAACACGGCGGCACGGAACATGCTATCGAGGTTGACGAAGCGCTGCGTGTGAAATCACTGATCCCCCTGAATCGCATGCTGGATTTTGCTGCCCAACTTAGATTACGGACGCAGGCTAAAGCGCTGTAAGCATTTTTTGTGACTGATAATGTCTTGTGACTGACAATAAAAGGAAAAGGATGTGATGATGGATTTTTTCAGTACCAGCAATATTCTGGTTCATATACCGCTTGGAAAGGGCGGATATGACCTGTCGTGGATTGAAGCTGTAGGCACCCTTTTTGGATTGCTCTGCATCTGGTACGCCAGCAAAGAAAAGCTGATCAACTATCCTTTCGGTCTGATCAACGTCACATTGTTTGCGATCATCTTTTTCCAGATCCAGCTTTACGCCAGCCTGCTGCTGCAGATTTTCTTCTTTGCCGCGAATATCTACGGCTGGTATGCCTGGAGTCGTCAGACAGCCGATCAGGAAGCTGAATTGCAGATCCGCTGGTTGCCGCGTGGTAAAGCGCTGATATGGGGCGTAGTGTGCATCGCAGGCATTCTGCTGATGACCTTCAACATTGACCGCGTTTTTGCCACCCTGACGCTAGTGGCGGTGAATCTGATGCAGGCGCTGGGGCTGAATGTGCAGATGCCTGAACTGCAACCTGATGCCTTCCCGTTCTGGGATTCGTCAATGATGGTGTTGTCGATTGTGGCAATGCTGCTGATGACCCGAAAATATGTCGAGAACTGGCTGCTGTGGGTCATCATTGATGTCATCAGCGTCGCGATTTTCGCTTATCAGGGCGTTTATGCGATGGCGCTTGAATACGTGCTGCTGACGCTGATTGCACTGAACGGTTCGTGGCTGTGGATCAAAAGTGCAAAGCAAAACGGTTCTCAGCCTTTGCAACCGGCCTGATTTTGCGACCATAAAAAACGCCTCCATAACGGAGGCGTTTTGCTTTCTCGTTCTGACCTGAGGAATCAGTGGTGATGATGTGCATGGCTATGACCATGATGATCGTGCCCGGCGCTGGTCACCGGAATTTCATTCATCTCACAATCCGGTGCTTCACACTGGCCATATTCCATCTGTATCGTGGCATGGCCGATGCGGCATTTTTCCAGTAAATGGTGCTGAATGCGGTAAAGCAGCGCGTCGTGATCGTGCGGTGGAACAACCTGCACATGCACCGTCATCAGACGCTGTTCACCAATCTGCCAGACGTGAACGTGATGCACGTTGCGCACCTCCGGGATACTCAGCGATAAATCCCGGCGCAGTTTATTGATATCGATCTCTTCCGGTGTGCCTTCCAGCAACTCATGGAAACTCTCCCGCAGCAACCGCCAGGCATTGTTTAACACCAGACAGGAAACCAGCACTGATAAAATCGGGTCCACAGGTGTCCAGCCGGTATACATGATGATCAGCGCCGCAGCGACCGCCCCAATTGACCCCAGCAAATCACCCAGAACATGCAGCGCGGCGGCACGCACATTAATGTTGGCTTTTTCCTGGCCCTGATGCAGCAGCCAGAAGGCCAGAATATTGGCAAACAGGCCAGCGATGGCGATCACCAGCATAGTGGTGCCCATCACCGGCTGCGGATTAAAGAATCGCGCGATGGCTTCCCAGACAATCAGAACGACAATCACCAGCAGCGCAGCGGCATTGACGAAGGCCGCCATGGTCGTCAGGCGCAAATAGCCAAAAGTATGGCGGGTATTCGGCTTACGTTTAGCAAAGCGTACGGCAAGCAATGCGACAAGCAGCGCGGCGGCGTCAGTCAGCATGTGTCCTGCATCGGCCAGAAGCGCCAGAGAGTCGGAGATCAGCCCGCCAATCACTTCGGCCACCATGAAAATCACAGTAACGAGGAAAGCCAGCAACAAACGGCGACTGTTTTTGTCCTGTGGTAACAGGGAAAAAGACATAATTATATTCACAAAAATGATGAACCGAGACAATCACAATAGCGTAATCATAACGTGTTGCAAGAAGGGGAAGTTAAGGAAGAAGGAGGAAACAAAGTTCCTCCTGTGTGAGCAACCGTGACGGGATTAGTTACCGGTTTCTTTCGACGGTGTTGTGCCCGGGGTCTGATTCGGACAACGGCCATCTTTGCACATGGTTTTCTTATGCTGTTTGTCTTTGCTCATGTGATGCGTAGTGGTATCCGTTTTGGTATTCACTTCATTCACAGGTTTACTGGTATTGTTGATCTGATCGTTGCTCACACTTTTTGGCGCAATTTTCTGAATTGAACCCGGCGAGCCGGACTGATTTGCCTGGCCATTGTTATCGCTGGCTGAGGATTCGCCGGCAGCATAAGCAGCGCCGGTGGTCAGCGCCATGGTTGCGGTCAGTAACATGATTGCGAGCTTTTTCATAATGTTCATCTCCATTGTTTCGTTAAAGGTCCATGGTCGTTTTTCATGTGCCTGATAAAAGCCTAGCTAAATAAATTATGTCCTAAATCAAAATGAGACGAATCGTAAGTGTAAAAGCAGGTTTACACTGACATTCAATACGGCTAGATTGAACGCGGTCAGCGTTTCGCTTTGTCTCTTATGAACACCCGAATGGAACAGTTATGAATTATCAAAACGACGATTTACGCATTAAAGAAATCAAAGAACTTTTACCTCCGGTTGCCCTGCTCGAAAAATTTCCCGCCACTGACAAAGCGGCAAAAACAGTTTCTCAGGCTCGCAATGCCATTCATAAGATACTGAAAGGAAACGATGATCGCCTTCTTGTCGTCATCGGGCCGTGCTCCATTAACGATCCGAAAGCCGCGAAAGAATACGCTGCCCGTTTGCTGAAAATGCGTGAAGAGCTGCAAGGTGAGCTGGAAGTGGTGATGCGTGTTTATTTTGAAAAACCGCGCACTACGGTGGGCTGGAAAGGGCTCATTAATGATCCGCACATGAATAACAGCTACCAGATTAACGACGGTTTGCGCATTGCCCGCAAACTGTTACTGGATATTAATGACAGCGGTCTGCCAGCGGCGGGCGAGTTCCTGGACATGATTACGCCACAATATCTGGCGGATTTGATGAGCTGGGGTGCCATCGGCGCACGTACCACGGAATCTCAGGTACACCGTGAGTTGTCCTCCGGCTTATCTTGCCCGGTTGGTTTCAAAAACGGCACCGACGGTACCATTAAAGTGGCGATCGACGCCATCAACGCGGCTGGCGCGCCGCATTGCTTCCTGTCTGTCACCAAATGGGGTCACTCCGCTATCGTGAACACCAGCGGGAATAACGACTGCCATATCATTCTGCGCGGCGGCAAAAAGCCAAACTACAGCGCTCAGGATGTGCAGGAAGTGAAAGAAGGCCTGAAAAAAGGCGGACTGCCAGCCCGTATTATGATCGATTTCAGCCACGCCAACAGCAGTAAGCAATTCAAAAAGCAGATGGAAGTGTGTGAAGACGTTTGTGGTCAGATTGCGGGTGGCGAACAGGCGGTGATGGGCGTGATGGTCGAAAGTCATCTGGTCGAAGGGAATCAGAGCCTCGACAGCGGTGAACCTCTGCTTTATGGTCAGAGTGTGACCGATGCCTGTATCGGCTGGGAAGATACCGAAGTGCTGCTGCGCAGCCTGGCTAACGCTGTCAAAGCGCGCCGTGGTTAATCTCATCTTCTGAGAATACCTTTCTGAGCCCCGTTTTCGCGGGGCTTTTTCTTGCCTGAATATGCCCTACAGTTCGCAGCGCATATCCATACAACGCAAATCAGCATTCGCCATCTCAGAGCGGTAAAGACTCTCTTTTACCAGACTGAAACCGTTCCTCTTATAAAATTCAAAAGCATTCGGTGTGGAAGCCAGCGTAAGTGCTGTGAATCCCCGCGATTTGGCTTCCGCTTTTATGGCAGCAAGAATTTGCGTGGCGAGACCTTTGCCTTCGAATTCCGGCAACGTAAAAATCGCTTCAACACTGCCATTTTTCAGATCGAGAAAACCTGTTGCCGCCGGTGTCTCCAGCCCGTGCACCTGTGCGACAAAAAAAGGATTCTCCGCAATAGCTTTGCGATATCCGGCAGGCATCAGTTCGGGCGTCCACGCCATCACAATCTGCGTATCGTAGATGTTTTTACACCCGTGGCGGATAGCCTGATTCCGTATTTCCCACAGCGTTTCTGCTTCATCGGGTGACGCGAGTCTGACTGGCATCAGTTTCTCCTTAGGTTCAGATACAAAAAAGGCACGCTTGCGCGTGCCTGTTCTAATCGCTCTGCTTAATGCAGAAAACGCAAAATTACTTCGCTTTACCCTGGTTTGCCACGGCCGCTGCTTTCGCTGCGATTTCGTCGGCATTACCCAGATAGTAACGTTTGATTGGTTTGTAGTTTTCGTCAAACTCGTAAACCAGTGGAACACCGGTAGGGATGTTCAGTTCCAGAATTTCTTCTTCGCTCAGGTCGTCGAGATATTTAACCAGTGCGCGCAGGGAATTACCGTGTGCCGCGATGATGACGCGCTCGCCGCTGGCGATGCGTGGTTTGATCACTTCAGTCCAGTAAGGGATGACGCGTTCGATGGTCAGCGCCAGGCTTTCTGTCGTTGGCAGTTCTGCCGCAGTCAGTTTAGCGTAACGTGGGTCGTGGCCAGGGAAACGTTCGTCAGCGCGATCCAGTTCTGGTGGCGTCACAGCAAAACCACGACGCCATTGTTTAACTTGCTCGTCACCGTATTTCTGTGCAGTTTCTGCTTTATCCAGACCCTGCAACGCACCGTAATGACGTTCGTTCAGTTTCCAGGATTTCTCAACTGGCAGCCATGGCTGGTTCAGTTCGTCCAAAACGCTCCACAGTGTGTGGATGGCACGTTTCAGCACAGAGGTGTATGCAAAATCGAATTGGAAGCCTTCGTCTTTCAGCAGCTGACCAGCAGCTTTTGCTTCGGTGCGGCCCTTATCGGACAGTTCAACATCATGCCAACCGGTAAAGCGGTTTTCTTTGTTCCACTCACTCTCACCGTGTCTTACCAGCACCAGCTTGGTTACAGCCATAGCTAAACTCCTCAGTTAACTCAATTTTCAATGATAACAGTTATCATTATAGGGTCTGGGCATCCCACTCAGCAATCTGAAACTTCCTCAGGAAATCTTTGCGGGACGCTGTTTGTATTAAACATAACGAATTTGCTGCGACGATGTAAAACAAAACGCGCAGAAGGTCACCCTGACAGCGCGTTTTGTACAAGCAGGTCAGCGTGATCAGCTGGCTTTTTTCAGGCAGGTACTCATGAAGGATTTACGCGCATCGCCTTTCAGATTTTGCTTCGCGGCATCGGCATTACAGGTTTTCATTTTCATCTGCTGAGGATTCATTTTATCGTCAGTTTTAGCCTCTGCTTTCAGACAATTGCTCATGAATTTTTTACGTTCATCCCCTTTCAGGGACTGCGTAGTGGCCTGCTGATTACAATCGGTCATTTTTTGGCGTTGCTCAGTCTGAGCAGGAGAAGGGACTTTCACCGGGTCCGCCGCCAGAGCGGAACCCGCCGCGCACAGCGTTGCCAGCAGGGATAGCACAACAGGTAAACGCATATCAAAACTCCTTAATAAACGTCCTTTTATGCAGGACACCCTCTGAGTTTAGATGTTTAGCTGAGAAAGTGCGGAAGCAGATGCGCAGTCAGTCACAAATTCGAAGAAGTTTGGGAAAAGGACAGAGCCTGGAAGCCCTGTCCTGAACGAATTACAACGCGAAGAACTGATACGTCGTCGAGGACTTATAAGTCTGACCCGGTTTGACCCAGCAGCTCGGTTGCGGCCAGGTGGCGTGATTCGGGCTGTCCGGCAGAAATTCGCTTTCCAGCGCGACACCGCTGTAACTGGCGTATTCACCGCCGCTGCGGTTCGGTGTTCCGCCCAGGAAATTACCGCTGTAGAGTTGCACGGCGGGCGCAGACGTAAACATTGTCATTTTGACTTTGCCGTCGGCAGACCACAAATGCGCTGCCGGATTGCTGCCGCTGTTGCAGGTGCGGTTGAGCAGATAGGCGTGGTCATAGCCTTTCACGCGTTGCTGGTCGCGGTCGGTGAGGAAATCTTTCGCCAGCGTTTTGGCTGCGTTGAAATTCATGCCGGTGTTTTCAACCGGGGTCGGATCCGCACAAGGAATGCCATCGCTGTCGACCGGCAGGAAACGGTCCGCAAACAGTTGCAGCTTGTGCTGGCGCGCATCGGTGCCTTCGCCGTCGAGATTGAAATAGGCATGATTGGTCAGATTGACCGGGCACAGCTTATCAACCGTCGCTTCGTAACGGATTTCCAGACGGTTATCGTCAGTCAGCTGGTAATACACTTTCGCCGTCATGTTGCCCGGATAACCCTGATCGCCGTCGGCCGAAAATAGCTGGAACGTCAGCTTCTGCGCGGTCTGTTCGAGAATAGTCCAGCGACGCGCATGGAAACCTTCCGGCCCGCCGTGAAGCTGATGCACGCCCTGATTGGCGACCACCAGATGCGGTTTGCCGTCGATATCAAACTGCGAACGGGCGATACGGTTGGCATAACGTCCGACGGTCGCGCCCAAATACGCGCTCTGGTTCATGTATTCCTGCGGCGACTGGCAGCCCAGCAGCAGTTCACGCGTGGAGCCATCTGTCAGCGGCAGGGTAAAGGATAACCAGGTCGCGCCCCAGTCCATGAATGTGGCGGTGGCACCTGCCGCATTCTGTAGCGTAACCTGTTCAAACGGCTGGCCATCGGGCGCCAGTTGCGTGTTTTCAGGTTTTAACATATGCCTGCTCCTTGGGAAGCTGTGCAAACGTAGAAGGTTTCTTTCAGACCGCTGTGCGCGTGATATTGCTGTTCAACGGCATGACGGACTTTCTCCACTATGTCTTCCGGCACCAGCGCCACGATGCAACCGCCAAAGCCGCCGCCGGTCATGCGCACGCCGCCTTTATCGCCAATCACTTCTTTAACGATTTCCACCAGCTTATCGATTTGCGGCACGGTGATTTCAAAATCATCACGCATTGAGGCGTGAGATTCTGCCATCAGTTCGCCCATACGTTTCAGGTCGCCACTGGCCAGCGCGTCAGCTGCTGCCAGCGTACGGTCATTTTCTGTGATGACGTGACGTGCACGGCGGGCAACGACCGGATCCAGCTCATCCTGAATGGAGAAGAACAGGGCAGGGTCAACGTCACGCAGCGCTTTTACGCCAAAGAAGCGTGCCGCCACTTCGCACTGTTCGCGACGGGCATTGTATTCGCTGTCCACCAGACCGCGTTTCACGTTGGAGTTGATAATGACCACCGCGGCGTTTTTCGGCATGGACACTGCACGGGTTTCCAGCGAGCGACAGTCGATCAGCAGTGAATGATTTTCTTTGCCCAGCGCAGAAATAAGCTGATCCATAATGCCGCAGTTACAGCCGACAAACTGGTTCTCCGCTTCCTGACCGTTCAGTGCCAGCGCAACGCCGTCCAGCGGCAGATCGTACAATGATTTCAGCGCCTGACCGACCGCCACTTCCAGCGATGCGGATGAACTCAGGCCTGCACCCTGTGGCACATTGCCGCTGATCACCATGTCCGCGCCGGAGAAATCTTTGTTACGCAGCATCAGATGCTTCACCACGCCACGCACGTAGTTGGCCCACGGGTGCGCATCGCTGTGCAAAATAGGCTCGTCGAGCGAGAAGCTGTCTTCGTCGTTATCGAAATCGGCGGCGATCACGCGGATGGTGCGGTCATTACGCTGTGCACAGGCAATCACTGTTTCATAATCGATGGCGCATGGCAGCACGAAACCGTCGTTGTAATCGGTATGTTCGCCGATCAGATTTACACGGCCCGGTGCTTTGATGGTAATGGTGGCAGGGTAGCCGAATTTATCGGCAAAGATTTCCAGGGTTTTGGTCTTCAGTTTCATTATTTTTCTCCGGCCTCACGATAATGGACATCACTCACCGCCCGCAGACGCTCGGCGGCTTGTTCCGCTGTCAGGTCGCGTTGGGTCTCAGCCAGCATTTCGTAGCCGACCATAAATTTGCGCACCGTGGCTGAACGCAGCAACGGCGGATAGAAATGTGCGTGCAACTGCCAGTGTTCGTTGTCGTCTTCGGTAAATGGCGCGCCATGCCAGCCCATCGAATACGGGAAAGAGCACTGGAACAGGTTGTCATAACGGCTGGTCAGCTTTTTCAGCGCCAGCGCCAGATCACCGCGTTGTGCATCGCTCAGTTCGGTAATGCGTTTGACGTGAACTTTCGGCAACAGCAAGGTTTCGAACGGCCACGCCGCCCAGTAAGGCACCACCGCCAGCCAGTGTTCGGTTTCGACCACCGTACGGCTGCCGTCGGCCAGTTCGCGCTGCACGTAATCCAGCAGCATCGGCGAACCTTGCTGTTCAAGATAGGTGCGTTGCAGGCGATCTTCGCGTTCGGCTTCGTTAGGCAGGAAGCTGTTGGCCCAGATCTGACCGTGCGGATGCGGGTTGGAGCATCCCATCGCCGCGCCTTTGTTCTCGAAAACCTGCACCCATGGATAGGTTTTTGCCAGATCCGCGCTTTGCTCCTGCCAGGTTCTGACGATCTCTGTCAGGGCTTCAACCGACAGTTGTGGCAGCGTTTTGCTGTGATCCGGCGAGAAACAGATCACCCGGCTGGTGCCGCGTGCGCTCTGAACGCGCATCAGTGGATCGTCGCTTTCCGGCGCAAAAGGGGTATCCGGCATCAGCGCGGCATAATCATTGGTAAACACAAACGTGCCGGTGTATTTCGGATTCACATCGCCAGTCACACGGGTGTTGCCCGGACACAGGAAACAGTCCGGGTCATGCGCAGGCAGCGTTTCCTGCGAAACGGCTTCCTGCTGGCCTTGCCACGGACGTTTTGCGCGGTGCGGGCTGACTAACACCCACTGATCGGTCAGCGGGTTGTAGCGGCGATGCGGGTGATCAATCGGGTTAAACGTGGTCATAAACTTTCCTTAGTGCACCTTAGTCCGGGTAGCCTTGCGGGTTTTTCGACTGCCATAGCCAGGTATCGTTGGCCATGTCTTCAAGCGTTCGGGTGACTTTCCAGTTCAGCTCTTTCGCCGCTTTGGTCGGATCCGCCCAGTAAGCCGGTAAGTCGCCCTCACGGCGCGGTGCAAACTTGTAATTCACGGGCTTGCCGCAGGCTTTGCTGAAGGCATTTACCACATCCAGCACGCTGTGGCCGAAGCCCGCGCCCAGGTTATAAATATGTACGCCCGCTTTGTTGTGCAGGGTTTTCATTGCCGCCAGATGGCCGTCGGCAAGATCCACCACATGGATATAATCACGCACGCCGGTGCCGTCCGGGGTCGGATAATCGTTGCCGAAAATCGCCACGGACTCACGACGGCCTACCGCTACCTGCGCGATAAATGGCATCAGGTTATTTGGCACGCCCTGGGGATCTTCACCCATCAGGCCAGACGGATGTGCGCCGACCGGGTTGAAGTAACGCAGCAGCGTAATGCTCCATTCAGGTTCTGCACGCTGCACATCCTGCAGAATTTGCTCGACCATCAGTTTGCTGCGGCCGTACGGGCTGGACGGATTGCCGGTCGGGAAATCTTCAACGTAAGGCGTTTTTGGCTGATCGCCATACACGGTCGCTGAAGAGCTGAAAATCAGGTTTTTAACGCCAGCTTCACGCATGGCTTCAACCAGCACCAGCGTGCCGGTGACGTTGTTGTCATAATAAGCCAGCGGTTTTGCCACCGATTCACCCACGGCTTTCCAGCCAGCGAAATGAATGACGGAATGAACAGGGTGCTCACTGAAAATTTTATCGAGAAGCGCGCGGTCGCGAATATCACCTTCGTAGAACAGCGGCGTTTTGCCGGTCAGGCTGTGGATGCGTTCCAGTACGCTGACTTTGCTGTTATGAAGGTTATCAAGAATGATTGGCGTAAAGCCTGCATCAATCAGTTGCACGCAAGTATGACTACCGATGTAACCGCTACCACCTGTGACTAAGACGTACATAAGAGCTCCCCGATGATTATCTTGATGCAACGATATCACGCTGCAAGGCTGAAAAAGGTGATCCATCCCCAATAAAATGGAATCGCTTACACAAACAGTTTACCACCTTTCAACATGACTCAACAGGTGCTGCGTGCCATGCAGAAAGCCTTCTGCAGCCGGCAGCAATCCAGAAAGGATGGGTTGTGTAATCGCTTACACTAACATTTATGCTTTGTCTGAATCAGTTTTCCGTGCTCATTTTCAGACTCCAGCCGGGGAAATGCCGACATTTTGTCCAGTAACCAGCGGCGGAGCGTCACGATGTCCTCGCGCAGTGCTTTCTCTTTTGCGGTCACCAGATAATAGTTTGCGCCGGGAAGATATTGAGGGAATGGCGTGGTCAGAATGCCTTTTTCAATGAAGTCATGGGCCAGCAAACTGCTGACAATCGCCACGCCCTGACCGGCAATTGCCGCCTGAATGGCATGGGTTTCATCTGTAAAGCGCAGGCCGCTGTCGGTATTTAATTGCGCGGGACCAACGTGTTTTTTCCAGTTTTCCCAGTCGGGAGAAGGATGGGGAATATGACGGTTTTCCACATGAAACAACGTCACCTCTTTCAGATCTTCCATCGTTTTGAGCGCCAGTGCAGGACTGGCAACCAGCACAAAAGTGTCGTGATATAGCAACGTTGAATCGAGGCTTTCATTGGCGGATTCACTGTAACGGATCGCCACATCCACGGTATTACGGGTTAAATCCACCAGTTCGATGCCGGTGTGCAGGCGTAAATCCATTTCGGGCGCTGCGGCTTTTAAGTCCGCCAGCCGTGGCACCAGCCAGTGCGTCAGGAAATTGGACGTGGTGGTCAGTGTCAGTGCCGCAGGCAACCCGGCGTGATGGATTTCTTCGACGGCTGCCTGTAATCCGGCAAATGCCTGCCGGGTGGCGTGGCGCAGAATTTTCCCCGCAGCGGTTAGCCTGACCTCACGGGCGCTGCGCTCAAACACCGCCGTGCCCAGTGCTTCTTCAAGCACACGGATCTGATGGCTGATGGCGGTGGCCGTCACGCCGATATCTTCTGCCGCGCGTTTGAAACTCCTTTGCTGCGCCACGACATCAAACGCTTTGAGCGAACCCAGCGGCGGTAAACGGATCTTCTTCATGATGAGCTATTTTCATCCATTGCTGAAATCTATGACTTTGAGTTAGCTAAAATAGGCGGTGTAAGCTCTTTTATCAACACGATGAAGATGAAACATATTCATCTATTGAGCCGATGAATGTTGATAAAGGAACTTGCTATGAACGCTAAAAAATTACCCATGCCGTTGCTGGCTTCTGCGCTGGGCACGCTGTTTGTGCTGAACCTGACGCTGACACTGCTGAGCGTCGCCTTTTACGGTCTGGACACACCGCTGTCCCACTCGCTGGCGGGGGCTGCCGCACTCTTTTTTGTACTGTTTATCATCAGCGAACGTTATCACCCCGAACCGCTAATGCCACGTCATCTGCGGTCGTCGTTGCTGTTACAGATAAGCCTCTGGACGCGTATTTTCGTCACGGCAGTCACTTATGCCACGTGGTTCATGCTGGCGGTGGCGATGTATCAGCTTTACGGATTGGGTGTACCGGGCATTATTCTCAGCTTCGTTCCCTTATTGCTGATAATGCTGCCGGGCAAAGCGCTCAGCGAAAAGCTCGGGCGGGGAATGACATCTGCCCGCATCTTGCTGTGGGGGTTTATGATTGTGGCGGGCGGACTGGAAGGGATGGCGATGACACCCTCGTTCTGGCCGGTGCTGCTGCCGGGGATGTTACTGACCGGATTCGGGGCGGGTATGGTTCGCCACGCCGCCGCGGCAGAAAGGGATCTGCTCACCGGGGACGAATACCATTATGCAATCCTGCTGGGAGGTTGGGTTCGGGTGAGCAGTACCATAGTGATACTGGCACTGCTCATTCTGCTACTGAGAAATAACCCCGGCCAGCAGGGGATTGAAAACGGATTTTCATTGCTGGCGGCACTGGCGCTGGCTGGTGTCGTGACCGCGCTGATGATTCCCGCAAAGGCGAAGCAAAATAACGTTACAGCGCGTCAATCTGATAACGGTAGATTTCGCCATCAGGAATAAAGCTCAGCCGGTGAGTAATACATTCCGGCGCATCTTCCGCATGATGCGAAACAAACAGCAACTGGGTTTCGCCTTCACCGATCAGAATATCGACAAAACGGCGCACCAGCTGGCGGTTGATCGGATCCAGACCCTGCAAAGGTTCATCCAGAATTAACAGCGCCGGATGCTTGACCAGTGCGCGGGCGATGAGCGCCAGCCGCTGTTGTCCCCAGGATAAACTGTGGAACGGGCTATCACCGGCATCGCCGTCCAGTCCGAGCAGTGTCAGCCATTGCGAGGTGAGCAATCTCTGCCGGTCAGATACCGCCTGATAAATGCCGATCGAATCGAAGAAACCGGAAGTAATGACATTGCGCACGCTGGTGCTGACGCGATAATCCAGATGCAGACTGCTGCTGACGTAGCCGATATGGCGTTTGATGTCCCAGATGGTTTCACCGCTGCCGCGCCGGCGACCGAACAGCGTCAGATCATTGCTGTAGCCCTGTGCGTGATCGCCGGTGATAAGGCTCAGTAAGGTGGATTTCCCGGCACCGTTCTGGCCGGTGATCTGCCAGTGCTGACCGTGATCGACCTGCCAGCTCAGATTGTGCAGGATCGGCTTGTCGTTGTACTGCACCACGCCGTCACGCAGTACGATCAAGGGGCTGTCGGCAGGCGGACTGACGCGGGCTGTCGGATCTTCTGCTTCCGGCACAGCCATGCCGTTCAGGCTTTCGCTGTGTGCCAGTTGAGCGACCAGCGCATCAGCCATCACCTGTTCGCGCGCACCCACCGAGGCCAGCGTGCAGTCAGCCAGCACGCCGACATTTTTCACAAATGCAGGAATGTCGTCAAAGCGGTTAAGCACCAGCACCATCGTCTGACCTTCCCCGGACAAGGTTTCCAGCAACTGTGCCAGTTGTGCCCGGGCGTTGACGTCGAGGCCATCGAACGGCTCATCCAGCACCAGCAAATCGGGTTTTTGCATCAGCACCTGGCACAGCAGAGTCTTGCGCGTTTCGCCGGTGGATAAATATTTGAAGCGGCGGTCGAGCAATTTCTCAATACCAAACTGCGCGGCAAGGGCAGCACAGCGGGCAGGGTCGCGCACTTCATCCTGAATAATTTCAGCGGTGGTGCGGCCGGTATCGTCTTCACCTTCGCTCAGTAAGTCGGTGTTGTTACGCTGCCATTCATCGGCCACCAGCTTCTGCAACTGCTCGAATGAGAGACGCACAATATGCGGAAAATTGTTTTCCCGGGTACCTTTCAGCAGGGTTAAATCGCCTGCCAGCGCTCGTGCCAGTGCGGATTTTCCACTGCCATTTGAGCCGACAAACGCCCAGCTGTCGGCCTGCTGGATATTCAGATCAGAAAGTGTGAGGGTCCGGGTATCACTGAGACGGAAAACGCCTTGCGAGATATGTAACGACGACATCTTAATCTCTCATTTTCAAATGATTATAAAACAAGGGATAAGCGCTGCACCTTCGCAAGTCAATTGACAAATCTGCAAAATGAAAACGCTGATTTTGCAAGATACTGATTAAATACTGCTTTTAGCACAGGGTGGCCAGGATCACTTTGTCGTCATCAAACTGCGCGTAAACGCTCTGACCGTTTTTCAGAGCCAGTTTATCGGCTTCGGCATTCGGTACCGTCGCACACAGAATTTCACTGCTTTGCAGTTTCATCAGCACTTCGCTGCTGTTTTCACCGCGCTGGATGTGGGTGACACTGCTCTGCAAGGCGTTATGCGGATTTTCTGCGGTGAAGCCAAGGGTGATCCAGGGCGCTTTGATCAGCACCAGCACTTCCTTGCCGGGCGTTAACGCCAGACGGTCTGCGCTTTGTTCAGTGATCGCGGCGCGGATTTTTGTTTTGCCGTCAGCCAGCAGGACATCAATATGCTGCTGAACGGTGCTGTTATCGCGTTCAATTACGTTGCCGAAGAACTGGTTGCGCGCGCTGGTTTGCAGGGAGAAACGTGAAATGGCCGCCAGCAAACTGTCGAGAGGGAGCGAATCTTCTTTTAGCACGTCGAAGGCTTTTTGCTGGATTTGCGCCAGTAATTCATAAAGCTGGATCAGGCGCTCGCCGTAAGGTGTCAGCACTGCGCCGCCACCGCCTTTCCCGCCGGTGCTGCGATCGACCAGCGTCTGATCGGCAAGCTGATTCATTTCATTGATGGCATCCCAGGCGCTTTTGTAACTGATGTTCGCGAGCTTAGCCCCCTGACTGATTGAACCGGTGTGGCGCACCTGCCGCAGTAATTCAATACGGCGCGGATCGGCAAACAAACGTTGCTGAAGTTTAAGGGTTAAGAGAATTTCGGCTTGCATCGCAGCTTCCTTGTTAGAATCATGGCTTATTGTCGCCGCTAAACCTGCAGGCAGGCAAGTTGGCTAAATGCTAAAGTAATTACCGTCCCGTGCTGTTATTATCCGCAACAGTTTGATTTTTCGTTTTTTGACTTCATGTACGAAGTCCAACATCGCCTCAGGGCGATTCAGCCAGTTAAGTGAGGCTATCATGTTAGAACTATTAGAAAGTTTGATTTTCGCTGCCATCATGGTGCCGGTCTTCATCGCTGTGATCCTGGGCTTGATCTGGGGGCTGGGCGAAGTATTCAACATCATCTCCCACGTGGGCCACTCTAAAGAATCCCGTGAGAAACCTCATTACTGATTAATGAGACTGTTTGTTTCCGGAACCCGGCCCTTGCGCCGGGTTTTCTTTTTTCCGGGTTTTCTTTTTATAGTTCAGATCAAAAAAACATAGGTTATCTCCCCCTGACTCATAAAAATGAATGACATCGTTTTTCGTCGCGCTATATTAAAGATTACATAGCGAAATATCTCTTCATAAAGGCGAAGGAAAACGATGACATATCAATGGGGTAAAGTATTCACCGCAACCATTCTGGTCGCAGGGCTTGGCGTTCAGGCGCAGGCAGCAGAGAAAATCACGGTGTTTGCCGCTGCATCACTCACCAATGCTTTGCAGGATATCGCCACCCAATACCAGAAAGAAAAAGGCGTGCAGGTGGTCTCATCCTTCGCCTCATCTTCGACACTGGCCCGCCAGATTGAACAGGGCGCGCCGGCAGATTTGTTTATTTCTGCCGATCAGCAATGGATGGATTATGCCATCAGCAAGCAGCAGATGGTCGATAACACCCGTTACACGTTGCTGGGCAACGAACTGGTGCTGATTTCTGCGGCTAACAGCAAAATCAACAAAGTCGACATCTCTGAGAAAACCGAATGGACCAAACTGACGGGCGACAGCCGCCTGGCGGTGGGTGACCCTGATCATGTCCCGGCCGGGATTTATGCCAAAGAAGCGCTGCAAAAACTGGGGGCCTGGACCACGCTGGAACCTAAACTGGCGCGCGCCAGCGACGTCCGTGCGGCCATGGCGCTGGTTGAACGCGAAGAAGCGCCAGTGGGCATAGTTTATGGTTCTGACGCCGTCGCCAGTAAAAAAGTGAAAGTGATCGGTATTTTCCCTGCCTCCAGCCATAAGCCGGTTGAGTATCCGATGGCGATGGTGAAAGGGCACGAAAATGCCACCGTCAGCGGTTTTTATGATTATCTGAAAACCCCGGCAGCGGCTGCAATCTTCAAAAAATACGGTTTCACGCCTCGCGGCTAAGTTCATCGCTGTTGCTGAAAACAGATAAAGCCTGCGCAGCGCAGGCTTTATCTGTCCATCCCGGTTTCTTTCCCCGTGTGTGATTCTCTATACTTTGACGTAAATTAAAGCCTGCGAAATTTTTGCCGATATTTTATCTCTGCGACACATAAATTCAGGATTAAGAAACCGACATGATGTTGAGTGAATATGAGTGGCAGGCGGTACTTCTTAGTCTGAAAGTATCGAGCCTGGCCGTTGTTTGCAGTCTGCCGCTTGGTATTCTGATGGCGTGGGTCCTCGCCCGCGGCCGCTTTCCCGGCAAGTCCCTGCTCGACAGTATTATTCATTTGCCGCTGGTATTACCGCCGGTGGTGATTGGCTATTTGCTGCTGGTGGTAATGGGGCGACGCGGCTTTATCGGCCAGCGTCTGTACGAATGGTTTGGTTTCAGCTTCAGTTTTAGCTGGCATGGTGCAGTGCTGGCCTCGGCGGTGGTGGCATTTCCGCTGATGGTGCGGGCGATACGCCAGTCGCTGGAGGCGGTTGACCCCAAACTTGAACTCGCCGCCCGCACGCTCGGTGCTTCGCCGTGGCGGGTCTTTTTCACCATCACACTGCCGCTTTCCGTGCCAGGCGTCATTGCCGGCGTGGTGCTGGCATTTGCCCGTTCGCTGGGCGAGTTTGGTGCAACGATCACCTTCGTCTCGAATATTCCGGGTGAGACCCGCACCATTCCGCTGGCGATGTATACCCTGATTGAAACGCCGGGCGCGGAAGGCGCTGCCGCACGGCTTTGCGTGCTGGCAATCCTGCTGTCTCTGGCGGCATTGCTGATTTCTGACTGGCTGGCAAAACGCAGCCGTATCCGGCTGGGAGGCTGACATGCTTGAACTCGATTTCAGCCAGACGCTGGGCAGCCTGGAATTACAGGTGTCGCAGACCTTACCGGCGCAGGGGATAACGGCCATTTTTGGTTTGTCAGGCGCGGGAAAAACCTCGCTGATTAATGCGATCGGCGGCCTGACCCAACCTGATAGTGGCCGCATTACCTTGAACGGCCGCATCTTATCGGATAAGCAAAACAACATTTTCCTGCCGCCAGAAAAACGCCGCGTCGGTTATGTTTTTCAGGATGCGCGACTGTTCCCGCATTACCGCGTGAAAGGTAATCTGCAATACGGCATGGCGCCGTCGATGCGCGGACAGTTCGATAACATCGTGCGGTTGCTCGGTATCACCCCCTTGCTGGATCGCTTCCCGCTCACGCTTTCAGGTGGCGAGAAACAGCGGGTGGCAATTGGTCGTGCGCTGCTGACAGCACCGGAAATTTTACTGATGGATGAGCCGCTGGCCGCGCTCGATATCCCGCGTAAACGCGAACTGATGCCTTACCTGGAGCGTCTGGCGCAGGAAGTCAGCATTCCGATTTTGTATGTGACGCACAGCCTCGATGAGATTTTACGTCTGGCGGAAAAAGTGCTGGTGCTCGACGGCGGTAAAGTGCTGGCGATGGGCACGCTGGAAGACGTGTGGGCGAGCAATGTGATGCGGCCGTGGCTGCCGAAAGAAGAGCAAAGCAGCGTGCTGAATGTCAGCGTACTGGAACATCATCCGCGCTATGAAATGACCGCACTGGCGATTGGCGATCAGCGTTTATGGATCAGTAAAGTCGAAGAGGCGCCCGGCACGGCGTTGCGCATTCGCGTGAATTCCACGGACGTTTCGCTGGTGCTGCAACCGACGGCTAACAACAGCAGTATCCGCAATATTCTGCCAGCGAAAGTGCTCGAATGTCTGGATCTGGGGAATCAGGTGGAGGTCAAACTGGCGATGGCCGATCACATCATCTGGGCGCGGATCTCGCCGTGGGCGAGGGACGAACTGATGATCCGCGCAGGCCAGTGGTTGTATGCGCAGATCAAAAGTGTGTCGGTCAGTCGTTAATCGTATTGCGTCTTACTTTTTTGACGGGTTAAAGGCGGCGTAAAGCACCAGAACCTCTTCGGCAAACGCGTCATCAATAATATAGAAATAGCATTCCGGCACGTTAAGCACCCGGGCGAAATGACACATGGTGTCGAAGTTCGGGCTGTACGTGCCGTTTTCATATTGCGACACCCGCGAACGCGCAGTGCTCTCATCTATTCCGGCTAAAACACCCAATTTTTCCTGCGTAAGTCTGGCTTTTGTCCGTGCGGATTTCAGTCGATGTGGGATCATTATCAATAACCATAGAAACTGTATTGACGTTATGTTTAGCATCACTTAACATTATTGTTGTTTAGAGTTACTGGACATTGTTATATGTCAGTGTAATTCACAATTCAGATAGTTGAACAAACAACATAAGGAAGAGGGATAAAAATGGAAAATGACTGGCATCCGGCAGATATCATTGCTGCATTACGTAAGAAAAAATCCTCACTGGCGGCGGTCTCGCGTCAAGCCGGTTTAGGCTCATCCACACTGGCCAATGCGCTGGCGCGTCCGTGGCCGAAAGGGGAACTGATCATTGCTCAGGCTCTGGATATCCATCCGTCGGTGATCTGGCCCAGCCGGTACTTCGACGAAAATCAGCAATTAATTACCCGCGCCGTGCGGCCGGTCAGAAATAAGACGCTGAAAAGCGACTGATTATCCTGCAAAAAAAACACCTTCCTCTGCGAAAGAGGAAGGTGCGTCGTTAAAGGTTAGTTCAGGACTTTATTGCGGATAACCTCAGCAATGCCGGGTGTTTCGTGATCGCCAATCACCAGTGCGGCACGTTCTTTGATAGCATCTGCGGCATTGCCCATCGCCACGCCCAGACCGACATTTTCCAGCATGCTCAGGTCGTTGTAGTTATCACCGAACGCCACCACATCCTGCATGCTCATACCCTGCGATTCGACCCATTCCTGCAAACGGCGACCTTTGCTGTTGCCTCCTTTCGCCACATCTACCTGATCATGCCATGACCATTCGCAGGCCAGACCCAGCTCGTTTTCAACCTGCGAGGCAAACGTATGCAGGGCATCGAGATCCTGATGTGAGGTGGCGAATTTCCAGATCGACTGCGCATCATCAGCGGCTTCGCGAAGACTGTTCACCTGAATAATGTTCGGACGCTGATGCTCCGGCAGGGTTTGTCCCCAGGCAATGGACCGGCTGACGTGGCCGCTCGGTTGCTGATACAGCATGGCGTCATCGACATACAACAGACCGTGGATGCCGTGATATTCCAGCAAGTCGACCACTTTTTTTGCTTTGACCGGATCCAGCGGATCAGAAGTTAAGACCTTACGTGCCTGATAATCATACAAATAGGTGCCGTTGCAGCAGATAGCAGGTGTATCGAGCTGCAATGCCTGATAAAACGGATGGATAGCGACATGATGGCGTCCGGTCACGACAACCACTTTGATTCCCTGTGCACGGGCATCGGCCAGTGCGGCAAGGGATTCTGGAAGGATACGTTTTTGGCGGTCCAGCAGCGTCCCGTCGAGATCGAGGGCAATAATGCGATAAGTCATGAGCAGTCCATCGTAAGTGAGGGGGAATAAGGGGAAATTATCGCCATATTACCTTTTTTAGCCTGCTAATTAAACCGGGTATCCGGCACTAAAGGTGCCGTCGTATCGTGCTAACCTGAGCTACGCTGTAAAAAACATAACGACTCATTCAGTCTTAATAAGGAGATGTGATGAAGCAAGTTGTCTACATTGCCAGCCCTGAGAGCCAGCAAATCCACGCTTTTCGTCTGGCAGACAATGGTGAACTGAGCCTGCTGCAAACGGTGGACGTTCCGGGACAGGTTCAGCCGATGGTGATTCATCCCGATGGTCATCGTCTTTACGTCGGCGTACGTCCTGAGTTCGGCGTGCTGACCTACCGCATCGACCATGAAGGTAAACTGGAAGAAGCCGCGATGGCACCTCTGCCGGGCAGTCCGACGCATCTGGGTATAGACCTTCAGGGGCGTTTTGTGTTCTCCGCGTCCTACAGTTTTAACAATGTCAGCATTCATCCGCTGGATGAAAAAGGCCTCGCGCTGGCCCCGGTGCAGGTGCTGGAAAACATCCAGGCTCCGCACTCAGCCAATATTGACCCGACCAATCAGGTGCTGATGATCCCGGCGCTGAAAGAAGACCGTATCCGCCAGTTTGACTTCAGTGTGAACGGCGAAGCGACGCCGCATAACGCGCCGGAGCTGAAAACCGCAGCGGGTGCGGGCCCGCGTCATATGGCATTCCACCCGAATCATCATTTTGCCTACTGTGTAAATGAGCTGAACAGCAGCGTGGATGTGTACCAGAAAGACGTCACCAGCGGCGAATACCGTCAGGTGCAGACACTGGGGATTATGCCCGCTGATTTCACCGGTACCTGCTGGGCGGCCGATTTGCACATCACGCCGGACGGCAAATTCCTGTATGCCTCAGACCGTACTGCCAGCCTGATTTCTGTGCTGACCGTCTCAGAAGATGGCAGCGTGCTTGAGCTGGCCGGGCATCACGCCACCCAGACACAGCCGCGTGGTTTCAATATTGATCACTCCGGCCAGTATGTGATCACCGCAGGGCAGAAATCGGATGCGATTGAAGTGGCGAAAATTGATCCGCAAAACGGTCAGCTGACGACGTTGAAAACCTACGCAGTGGGTAAAGGCCCGATGTGGGTAAGCATTCTGGAAATTAATTAATCACGGCTGTTTACTGGTTAGTTTACCTAATGATTTATTTTTAACTGATCAATAATACCGCTCTGAAATAATGATCAAGCCCCTGTAATAAGGGGATTTTTTATTTCCTGTGCTATACGTGCTATTGATAAGAAATATTTTAATGTTTCTATAAATGTTGAACATTGCTGGTCGATAACTCTCCCGTTATTCACTCATTCTTCGGTGGCGTTGCCACTTCAGAGTCAGTCCTTTTGGTTATCAGGGAGAAGAAAATGAATGTACTTTCAGGGATCGCTGGCCGGGTTCGCCATGCCACAATTGCCAGCAAGCTCGGTGCAGGATTTGCGCTGGTGTTGCTTCTGGGATCCTTTATCGCTGTGTCCGGTGTCTACCATCTGACCAGCATCAATCAACGCGCTGAAAAAGCGTCCTTGCTTAAGACCGTTAACGATTTGCTGAGCGATGCCAAATTTACCCGGCTTTCATATATGGCCAGCAAAGACCCCAAATTTGTTGAAGAAAACCGCCAGGCGCTGGATAAACTGGAAGCCCGTCAGGCTGATGTTGAGGCGTACTCCTGGGATCCGCAAGACCAGCGTCTGGTGGAAACCATGCCGGAAAATATCCGCCGTTATCGTGAAAGCTGGCAGCACACGCTGAATCCTCCGGCAGGCAGCGATGCGGAAAAAATCACCGCACAATTGGCTGAAGCCGGGCTGGCCCTGACCTCTGCGTCTAACACGTTGCTCGATCATGAGATGAACAATCTGCATAACGAAGTGACGCGCACCATTTCTGAAATGCTGGTGATCATTGTGGCGACCGTGGTTGCCGGTGTGTTGATTTCGTGGCGCATGACCCGTCAGCTGACACTTCCTCTGCGCCGCACGCTGCAAACCGCAGAACGTATCGCTGCCGGTGATCTTTCTACCCATGCCACCAGCCACAGTTTTGACGAAGTGGGGCAACTGAGCCGCGCCATTGAAACCATGAACCAGAACCTGCACGGCATCATCGGTGACATTCGCGAAGGCGTAACGCAGGTGACCCGCGCTTCGGGCGAAATAGCCGCAGGTAATATCGATCTGTCAGCCCGTACCGAAGAGCAGGCGGCAGCGCTGGGGCAAACAGCGGCCAGCATGGAACAACTGACCTCAACGGTGAAACAGAACGCCGACAATGCCGCGCAGGCCAGTCAGCTGGCCTCCGATGCGGCCAATACGGCAGCGCGGGGCGGTAAACTGGTGGCCGATGTCGTGGGCGTGATGAAAGAGATTACTGTCAGTTCGAAGCAGATTTCCGAAATTACCACGGTCATCAACAGCATCGCTTTCCAGACCAATATTCTGGCGCTGAACGCTGCGGTTGAAGCGGCGCGGGCAGGGGAGCAGGGCCGCGGTTTTGCCGTGGTCGCCAGCGAAGTCCGCAGCCTTGCGCAGCGCAGCGGGCAGGCGGCGAAAGAGATTGAAGGGCTGATTGGTAAATCGGTGATTAACGTCAATAACGGCTCTGTGCTGGTTGGCAAAGCGGGTGACACCATGGAAGAAATCGTCGGCTCCGTCCGTCATGTCACGCAAATCATTCATGAGATCGCATCGGCGTCTGACGAGCAAAGTCGCGGCATCAGTCAGATTGCGCAGGCGGTGGCAGAGATGGATACCGTCACCCAGCAAAACTCGGCGCTGGTTCAACAGTCTGCCAGTGCGGCGGCTTCGCTCGATGAGCAGGCGGTGAATCTGGAACGCACGGTGTCGGTATTCCGTCTGGGCAACGAAGCGTTGTAACATTTTCGCAGAACGAAGTCCGCAGAACGAAAAAAAACCGCCGGAGGCAACCCCGGCGGTTTTTTCATGGCATCAGACTGAATTACTTCGCAGGCTGTGTCAGCACGTTGTTGTACTGCCACAGGCGGTTGAAGTTAGTGTCGTTCAGATTGCGCTGTTGTTTCTCATCTTTTGGCACGTTGCCGGCAAATGGCTGGCCGGAGAAGACAGAAGCGCCCCACGGATTCATCTGGTCATAGCTGTTGTCGAAGCTGCTGTCGCGGATTACCAGCTGGCTGCTTGCGCCATCAGCATCCCACGCACGACCCATTTTCGCTTTCGCTGCCTGCTCGAAGCCACGGTCGCCGGTCAGGTTGCTGTCGATCACCAGGAAGCCATACGGCGCAGCTGCTGGCGTGTTTGGCGCAAAGACAGACGCCTGTTTCACGCCACGGCTGCTGACGGTGTGGAATTCAACGTGGTCAAAGACGGCATTCGCCCGGCCAAATACGTAATCCACATCACCCACGATCAGGCTGTTATGCACGTATGCACGGCTGTAACGGCTGTTGTCAGTCTGGTTGTGGATGTTGGCGGTGTTCACCATAAAGGTATTCTGGCGGCCAATCAGGCGCACGTTATCCAGAATCACATTGTCACCGTCGGTACGCAGCGCAACGGCGGAATGATCGCCCCCGTCAACAGTATCGAGCAGGGAATTGCCGATGGTCAGGTTCTGAATCTGCACACCGTTGCTTTGTGACCACACGGTCGCGGTACAGCCGGTGCCGATGGTTTCAGTGGTCAGGGTGGCGCAGTTCTGGAACATATAGAACGCGCGATCGCCCGGCAGGAACTGGCCGTTAGGACTGACGGTTGAACGGTAAGTGGCGGGTGCCGCTGCGGCTTCCAGACCTTGTGCGAGGGTCACATCAGCAGAGCTGTTGCCCGCACCGAATAAGGTGACCGGTGGTGAACCTGCCGGGATGTAAACGGCGCCGTTGTAAGTGCCTGGCAGGATTTTAATGAAGATACGTTCACCGTGGTTACGCACAGCCAGTGCCGCGTTTACCGCCATCTGAACGTTAGAGTATTCTGCGCCGTCGGTGCCTAACTGCGGGCCGACCACGAAATGGGTGTTCACACCGTCAGTGCTGGCCAGTTTAGGGAACCAGCCCTGTTGCTGAACCTGCAAAGAAGGGCCGCCAAAGGCCAGATAATTTTTCGTTGTAAAATTGGCCGCTTCGTCCGCTGATAACACGGGCAGTGACGCGGTGCCCGGAGCAACCTGGCTGGATAAGCCTTGATGGCTGCTGCTGCATGCCGCCAGGATCAGGCTGGCAGACAACATAGCGCACGCGCGCGACAGGGTGGAAATTTTCACTGTGACTGACTCCTTGATGAAGAAGATTGTTCTTTTTTTTCAATGTTGCGGTCATCGCCGCAATAAAAAAACGGTGGCCAGTAAAACTGACCACCTTTTCTGCGTCTTTTATACCACAGGAATCAGCTGTATATCACTGTCAGTGATGCTTTGCCGAGAGTATGGAAATGCACATTGAAGCCGAGATACGCGCCGCTGGCATTCTCATCGACTTCCAGCGTTTCAGTATCGATGGCGTATACGGTGAAATGATAGTGATGGTGTTCGCCCTGCGGAGGGGCTGCGCCGCCATAACCGGCTTTGCCAAAATCGGTGCGGGTCTGCACGGCACCGGCAGGTAAACCGCCTTTGCCGGAGCCCGCGCCTTGGGGCAATTCGGTGACGTCAGCCGGAATATTCGCGACGCCCCAGTGCCACCAGCCGGAGCCGGTCGGGGCATCCGGGTCATAAACGGTTATCACAAAACTTTTGGTGCCCGCGGGGGCACCGGACCAGGCCAGATGCGGCGAAAGGTTGTCGCCGTTGTAGCCCATGCCGTTAAAAACCTGCGTTTCCGGCATTTTGTCGCCATCGCGCAAATCATTACTGGTGAGTGTAAATGCCATAGAACCCTCTTCAGATGATGAAATAGTCACGGGCAGATTACTTGCCGACCTCGCCGCCGCCCAGCATTTTCAGTAATGCCTGCGCGACCGCTCTGGAAGAGGCCGGATTCTGACCGGTGATCAGTTTGCCATCGGTGACGGCATAAGGCCGCCAGTCCGCCGCCTTACTGTAATCGCCGCCATTTTTCTTCAGCTCGTCTTCGACCAAAAAAGGCACGATGTCGGTCAGGCCAACCGCGTCTTCTTCGCTGTTACTAAAGCCGGTTACGCGCTTGTCTTTCACCAGCGGCGTGCCATCTTCCACCAGCACATTGCGCAACACCCCCGGCGCGTGGCAGACCGCAGAAACCGGTTTGCCCGCTGCCCAGAAAGCCTGGATCAGCGCGATGGAATGCGGGTCTTCAGACAGATCCCACAACGGTCCGTGACCACCCGGATAGAAAATGGCATCGAAGTCATCAGCGTTAACATCAGCAAGTTTGTGCGTGTTCGCCAGCACCTTCTGCGCATCTTTATCACTGCGGAAGCGTTCGGTTGTTTCGGTCTGCGCATCCGGCTCATCACTTTTCGGATCGAGTGGTGGCTGTCCGCCTTTCGGCGAGGCCAGCGTCAGCCCGGCGCCTGCATCCAGAAACTCGTAATACGGCGCGGTAAATTCTTCCAGCCAGAAACCGGTTTTCTTACCGGTTTCGCCGAGCTTATCGTGTGATGTCAATACAATCAGTAATTTCATGTTACCTCCTGTGGACGCCGTCAGCTTTAGTTAAGGAGTAATCAGTCCTGACCGACACGAACGACCAGTTTGCCAAAGTTTTTACCCTCAAGCAGGCCAAAGAACGCCTGCGGTGCATTCTCTAATCCTTCCACGATATCTTCGCGGAATTTCACTTTGCCTTGTTCAAACCATTCGCTCATCTGTTTTGCAAACTCCGGATAGCGATGGCCGTAATCATCAAAAATAATAAAGCCCTGCACACGCATGCGTTTCTTCAGAATGGTGCCGGTCAGCAGGGAAAGGCGATCCTGACCCTCTTTCAGACCGGTCGCGTTATATTGGGAAACCAGCCCGCACAGCGGAATACGCGCTTTGGTATTGAGCAGCGGCAATACGGCATCAAACACCGCGCCACCGACGTTTTCAAAATACACATCAATGCCGTCCGGGCAGGCCGCTTTCAGGCGTTTATCCAGATCCGGGGCGCGGTGATCCAGGCATTCATCGAAACCGAAATGTTCAACGGCATAACGGCATTTCTCTTCACCACCGGCAATCCCGATCACGCGACAGCCTTTGATTTTACCAATTTGTCCGACCAGCGAGCCGACCGGCCCGGTCGCTGCAGCGACGACCAGCGTTTCCCCCGGCTTGGGTTCGCCAATATCCAGCAGCCCCATAAAAGCGGTGAAGCCCGGCATGCCTAAAACACCGAGTGCAAGGGAAGGTTGTTTGAGTGCCGCGCCTTCCAGTTTCTTCACGGCTTTGGCGTCGGCCACGGAATAATCCTGCCAGCCGGTGCTGCCGACCACGAAATCACCGGCTTTAAAATCCGGGCTTTTCGATTCCACCACGCGGGAAACCGCACCGCCGGTCATTACTTCACCGATTTGTACCGGCGCAGCGTAAGAAGGCGCATCGCTCATACGTCCGCGCATGTACGGGTCGAGCGAAAGCCACACGGTACGCAGCAATAACTGACCGTCTCTGGCCTGCGGTAACGGCGCTTTTTCCAGACGGAAATTGTCATCGACGGGTTTGCCGTGAGGGCGTGAAGCCAGCACGATGCGGCGGTTTTCAGACTGTAACTGGGGCATAGTCATTCCTTTTCGTTTTCTTATAAGAAAGTTAAAAGCTAACGTAATTGGGAATAAGTATAGGACGCTAAACAGTTTTCGAACCAAGCGCTTTATGCCATGTTTGAATAAAGCCTGCGATTTTTCCCTGAAATGTGACCATCATCTTTTCCTATGACATCTGCCGGAAAATTCCTTTAAATCTGCAGGTTGCACAGGTATGGTCGGTAAGATTTTTGACCCGTTGCTCCACTTTATCTGCAAGATTAATAAGCATAAAAAAGGGATCCTAATGCGTAAAACTCCTCTGGCACTGAGTGCCGTTTTCCTGTTGCTCAGCCTGAATCAGGCTGCTGTCGCTAAGGAAGCTACGTCTGCACCGCTTTATCCGGGTGTGAATGTCGCGCAACTCGCGCAGCAATCGCCGGTTCACTGGGTGTCGGTCGCGCAAATTGAAAACAGCCTGAACGGCCGCCCGCCAATAGCTGTCGGTTTTGATATCGATGACACGGTGTTGTTTTCCTCGCCGGGCTTTTACCGCGGGCAGGTCGAGTTTTCCCCCGGAAAACAGGATTATCTGAAGAACCCGAAATTCTGGGAGAAAATGAACAACGGCTGGGATGATTTCAGCATGCCAAAAGACGTGGCGAAGGCGCTGATTGCCATGCACCTCAAACGCGGCGACAGCATTTACTTCGTGACCGGCCGCAGCGAAACCAAAACTGAGACCGTGACGAAGACGCTGCAGAACGATTTCCAGATCCCGCAGGACAAAGTGAATGCGGTTATTTTCGCCGGTGACAAAGCCGGTCAGAACACAAAAACGCAGTGGCTGAAAGATAAGCAAATTAAAGTGTTTTATGGCGACTCTGACAATGATATCACTGCCGCTCAGGCCGTGAGCGCGAGGGGCATTCGCGTACTGCGCGCCTCTAACTCAAGCTACAAACCATTGCCGCAGGCCGGTGTGTTTGGAGAAGAAGTCATTGTGAATTCTGAGTATTAAGTGGCACCCACCCCTGCGAAGGGGAGGGCTGGGGTGGGGTATTAAAGCAAAATCAATGGATTGAA
This sequence comes from Rahnella sp. WP5, assembly GCF_000745615.1. Classification (NCBI taxonomy): domain Bacteria; kingdom Pseudomonadati; phylum Pseudomonadota; class Gammaproteobacteria; order Enterobacterales; family Yersiniaceae; genus Rahnella; species Rahnella sp. WP5. The sequence continues at coordinate 499,311 of NZ_KN050721.1, forward strand.
GTTTTTTTGACGAGGTGTTAGCCCTTAAAAACTCCCTCCCGGCCTCCCCCTTAGCAGAGGGAGGCGCAAAAGTAAAACCTGTCTTCCTGGCGGCTTTACTTCACGCTCACATCAATATCACCAAAGTATTTCTTCGAAAGCTCTTTCACCACGCCATCTTTTTGCACTTTAGCGATCGCTGTATCCAGCTTTTCTTTCAACTGGGTATCGCCTTTACGCAGGCCGAAGGCGATGCCGCTGCCGAGAATTTTGTCATCGCGTACGGCGTCACCGACGAAGCCGTAATCTTTACCGTCCGGACGCGACAGGAAACCGGTCTGACCGGCCGGGGCCAGCACTAATGTGCCGTCGAGACGACCGGATGACAGATCCAGATACACCTGATTCTGATCCTGATAAGAGACGATATCTACGCCTTTCGGTGCCCAGTGTGCCTGCGCATAACTTTCCTGAATCGACCCCTGTAACACGCCGATATGCTTGCCTTTCAGCGACTCCGTGGTCGGCAGCAGGCCGGAATCTTTCTTCGCAATCAGTTTGGTGGGGACGCGGTAAATCACGTTGGTAAAATCAATCGCCTGACGACGTTTATCCGTCACGTTCATCGCCGAGTTAATCGCATCAAATTTACGCGCCTGCAGGGCTGCAATCAGGCCGTCGAAAGAAGTGTCGTACCAGTCGCATTTCACACTGGCGGCGGCGCAGACGGCGTTGCCCAGATCGATATCAAAACCCTGTAATTCACCGGTCGCGCTTTTCGATTCGAACGGTGGATATTGCGCTTCCAGACCAAATTTGAGCGTGGAACCGTCCGCCAGTGCGGAGAAAGACGCGACGGCACAACCTAACAGCAATGCGATTTTCAATTTTTTCATTATTCACAATTCCCCGGCGTTATTGAGATGAATACAAAGGTTCAGACGCGACACAACCGGCGTGCGCCTTCGTACAACGTGTCGTTATCTTTGGCAAAGCTCAGACGGATAAGCCCTGTTGGTTGGTTATTGCTGTAAAAGGCTGACAGCGGAATGGTCGCGATCTGATGATCGCGGATCAGGCTCAGCACAAATTCGTCGTCGGTCAGCGGACTGAAATGACTAAAACGCGCCAGCATAAAGAAACTGCCACGGCTTGGCAGTAATTCAAAGCGGGATTCGCTGAGGGCTTCGGCCAGCAGGTCGCGTTTTTGCTGATAAAAATCGGCCAGTCCCAGATAACTTTGCGGGTCAGCCAGCGCTTCGGCGAATGCGACCTGCATCGGCGTATCGGCAGAGAACACCATAAACTGATGCACTTTGCGGATTTCATCCATCAGTTCTGCCGGTGCCAGGCAATAACCCACACGCCAGCCGGTGACGTGATAGGTTTTGCCGAAAGACGACACAATCACGCTGCGTTCAGCCAGTTGCGGATAGCAGGCCATGCTTTCGTGGCGCTCGCCGTCGAACACCACGTGCTCATACACTTCATCGGACAAAATCACGATGTCGGTGTTTTGGGTCAGCGCGGTCAGTCGTTCGATATCAAATTCAGTGAAAATGGCACCGGTCGGGTTATGCGGGCTGTTGATGATGATCATTCGCGTGCGGCTGTTGATCGAGCTGGCAACCTGATCCCAGTCGATGCTGAAATCATCCAGCGACAGGCCGATAGCTACCGGCTTCGCGCCCTGTAAACGGACGATCGGTGCATAGCTGTCAAATGACGGCTCGAAATAAATGACTTCATCGCCCGGATGTACCAGGGCGCTGATGGCGGAATACAGGCCTTCGCTGGCGCTGGCAATCACCGTCACTTCGCTGTCGGCATCATATTTGCAGCCATAAAGCGCTTCGACTTTGGCGGACAACGCATGGCGTAATGCCGCCACGCCACTCATTGGTGCGTACTGGTTATGCCCCTCGCGCATGGCTTTTGCGACGCTGTCGATTAACGCGGGCTGGCATGAGAAATTCGGTGCCCCCTGTGACAGGTTCAGGGCGTTATGTTCAGCGCTGAGCTGGCCGATAACGGTAAAAATGGTGGTGCCGACGTCAGGTAATTTTGACAGGGGCGACATGGCGCTCTTCATAGCATTTTCCCCAAAAAGCAGGCCGGGTGGCCATGAGAAGGTAAAAACGGGTGTTGAATGATTAAGCAATAGTTCCCCTGTGCCGACAATGGAAAGTTTGTCATACTCGTTATGATCTGAAGTCATGGCTTTATAACGTTTCTGACGAGGTAACTGTGAGTTTTTCTCCTGAACTGCCGTATCTGAATTTACCCTCGCTCAATGTGCTGAAAACCTTTGCCGTGGTTGCGCAAACCTTGAATCTGACACACGCGGCGGCGTTGCTGCACATCACCCAGGGCGCGGTCAGTCGCCAGATCACCGGACTTGAGGCCACGCTGGGTTATCCGTTGTTTTTACGTCAGGCCCGCGGGCTGACGCTGACCCCGCGCGGGGCGCAGTTGTTACCGCCGGTACAACAGGCGCTGGCGCTGATGGGAGAAGCCCTGCAACGCGTGGGTTCGCATCCGGATACCTTACGCATTAAATGCCCGACCTGTTCCATGCGCTGGCTGCTGCCGCGTGTTATCCAGCTACAAAACGACAGGCCGGATATGCAGATTGAGCTGACAGCTTCCATCGCCCACGGCGTGGATTTCAGCAACGAACATTTTGATGCTGCTGTAGTGTTTGGTCGTCCGCCGGAATCACAGCGCCGGGCGCATCATCTGTTTGATGAAGTGCTGACGCCGGTGTGTACGCCGGAGTTTCTGCCGCGTCATAAAGGGAAAACGAAAGTGGCGGATCTGGCCGATAAAACGCTGCTTCACCCGACGCGTGACCGTCGCGACTGGTTGTTGTGGCTGCGGGAGGAGGGCGTACAGGGATTGCCGTCAGCCAAATCACAGCATTTCGATACGCTGGATCTGGCGATCAATTCGGCGTTACAGGGCTACGGTGTGGCGATAGGCGATCTGACATTAATTGAAGATGATTTGCAGGCGGGAAGGGTGATTGCGCCGTTCCCGCTGTGCGTGGCAAGCGGCGCGTCTTATACGTTGCTGTATCCGGAAAACCCGACCCCTGCGCTGAAAGTGGCAATTGATTTTCTTAATGAAGAAGCGCGGCTCAGCCGGGAAAAACTGAGCGCGCTGTTATCCACCTCACACCGGTTAGTCACCACAGGCTAATCAGTAAAGCGCAGCCAGTGCGCTGGCGATTGCGCCGGTCAGTTTGCTCAGTTCTTCAGTTGAAATGATGTACGGCGGCATCAGGTAAATCAGCTTGCCGAACGGGCGGATCCACACGCCCTGACCGACAAAATGCTTCTGCAATTGCGCCATGTCTACCGGCTGGCGCATTTCCACCACACCAATCGCCCCGAGCACCCGCACATCGGCGACCGCCGGATGTGCTGCCAGCGGCTGTAAACCGGCATTCAGCTGTTTCTCAATGCTCAATACCTGCGCCTGCCAGCGGTTTTCCGCAAGTAAATGCAGGCTGGCGCTGGCGACCGCGCAGGCCAGCGGATTGCCCATAAATGTCGGGCCGTGCATGAAACATCCCGCCTCGCCGTCACTGATCACCTGTGCCACATGGCGGGTGGTGAGCGTGGCGGAAAGTGTCATGTAGCCGCCGGTCAGGGCTTTGCCGAGGCAGAGGATATCCGGCGAAATCCCGGCGTGATCACAGGCAAACAGCTTGCCGGTGCGGCCAAATCCGGTGGCAATTTCATCGGCAATCAGCAACACGCCATATTCATCGCATAACTTACGCACGCGTTTAAGATACAGCGGGTGATAAATCCGCATCCCGCCCGCCCCCTGAACGATGGGTTCTACAATGACTGCGGCGATTTTGCGGTGATTTTCGTCCAGCATTTTGGCAAATGGCGCGATATCCGCCTCGTCCCATTCCCCGTCAAAACGGCTCTGCGGCGCATCGGCGAACAGATGCTGCGGCAGATAACCCTGATACAAACTGTGCATCGAGTTTTGCGGGTCACAGACTGACATCGCGCCAAAGGTGTCGCCGTGATAGCCGTTGCGCAGGGTCAGCAACGTCTGGCGTTTTTCACCGCGCGCCTGCCAGTATTGCATCGCCATTTTCAGTGCTACTTCAACGGCCACCGAACCAGAATCCGCCAGAAACACGCATTCCAGCCCGGCGGGGGTCATTTCTACCAGACGGCGGCACAACGCAACCGCCGGCGGATGGGTGATCCCGCCGAACATCACATGGGACATTTTTCCGATTTGTTCGATGGCCGCCTGGTTCAACTGCGGATGGTTGTAACCATGGATTGCCGCCCACCAGGACGACATGCCATCAACCAGTTTGCGGCCATCAGCCAGCTGCAACATCACGCCGGACGCGGATTCCACCGGATAGGCGGGCAGCGGTTTGGTCATAGAGGTATACGGATGCCAGATGTGGCGCTGGTCGAATTCAATATCGGCGGGGGTCATAAACGAATCCTGAGGCGTAAGCTGTAAACTAAAAAATAATTTTAACGTTGACGGTAAACCAAAACAAATTAAAAATGGTTTACGGATTATGAAAAAAATACAACTGAACACTTTTTAAAGGAGTCGCAATGACTGCCCGCACCCACTGGACGCTGGAAAAAACGCAGGCCCTGTTCGATAAGCCATTCCTGGAGCTGATGTTCGAAGCGCAGCAAATTCACCGTCAGCATTTTGACCCGCGACAGGTTCAGGTCAGCACCTTGCTGTCGATCAAAACCGGTGCCTGTCCCGAAGACTGTAAATATTGCCCGCAAAGTTCCCGTTACAAAACCGGGCTGGAATCTGAACGTCTGATGCAAGTCGAGCAGGTGCTCGAATCTGCCCGACAGGCGAAAGCCGCCGGTTCAACCCGTTTCTGTATGGGCGCGGCGTGGAAAAACCCGCACGATCGTGACATGCCGTACCTTGAGCAGATGGTGCAGGGCGTGAAAGAAATGGGCATGGAAACCTGCATGACCCTCGGCACGCTGAACACTACGCAGGCACAGCGTCTGGCGCACGCCGGGCTGGATTTCTACAACCATAACCTTGATACCTCGCCGGAATTTTACGGCAGCATCATAACGACCCGCAGCTATCAGGAACGTCTGGATACGCTGGCGGAAGTGCGCGGTGCGGGCATTAAAGTCTGTTCCGGCGGCATTGTGGGTCTAGGTGAAACCGTCAAAGACCGCGCCGGTTTGCTGATGCAACTGGCGAACCTGCCGGTGCCGCCGGAAAGTGTGCCGATCAACATGCTGGTGAAAGTGAAAGGTACGCCGCTGGCGGATAATGACGATGTGGATCCGTTTGATTTCATCCGCACGATCGCGGTCGCGCGCATCATGATGCCGCAATCTTATGTGCGCCTTTCCGCAGGTCGCGAACAGATGAGTGAGCAGACCCAGGCGATGTGCTTTATGGCCGGTGCCAACTCCATCTTCTACGGCTGCAAACTGCTGACCACGCCAAACCCGGCAGAAGATAAAGACCTGATTCTGTTCGGCAAGCTGGGGCTTAACCCGCAGTCATTTGAAACAGAAATGGGCGATAACCAGCAGCAGGCCGCGCTTGCCGAGCAGCTGGTCCACGCCGATACCGAACAGTTCTACAACGCTGCGGTATAACCGGTGAGCTGGCAAACGCGGATCAACGACGCGGTGGCGGCGCGCAAACAGGCGGCGGCATTTCGTGTACGGCAGCCGAACGAGGGCGGCAGTGCGCGTTTTCTGACGCAGGGCGGGCGGCGTTATCTGAATTTTTCCGGTAACGATTATCTCGGCCTGAGTCAGGACGCTGAGGTGATCGCCGCGTGGCAGCAGGGCGCGGCTAAATACGGTGTCGGCAGCGGCGGTTCAGGACACGTCACCGGTTACAGCGAGGCGCATGCCGCGTTTGAGCAACAACTGGCGCAGTGGCAGGGATATCCGCGGGCTTTGCTGTTTATCTCCGGTTTTGCGGCGAATCAGGCGATTCTCGCGGCGCTGATGCAGGCTGAGGATCGCGTGCTGGCTGACAAACTCAGTCACGCGTCTTTACTGGAAGCCGCAGCCCATGCGCCTTCGCAATTGCGGCGTTTTCACCACAATCAGCCGGATTCCCTTGAGCGCCTGCTGGAGAAACCGGTAGCCGGTGAAACGCTGGTGGTGACCGAAGGTGTATTCAGTATGGACGGTGACGCCGCGCCGCTGGCTGATCTGCATAACTTGTCCAAAGCGCACGGTAGCTGGCTGATGGTTGATGACGCGCACGGTGCGGGCGTTACCGGTGAAGAAGGGCGCGGCAGTTGCTGGCAACAGGGCATCCGGCCGGAACTGCTGGTGGTCACATTCGGAAAAGCTTTCGGTTGCAGCGGCGCGGCGGTGTTGTGTGATGATGCTACCGCCGATTACCTGTTGCAGTTTGCCCGCCATCTGATTTACAGCACGTCGATGCCCGCCGCGCAGGTGTGCGCGTTACAGGCTGCACTGGCACGAGTCCGGCAGGATGACGGTCTGCGTGATAAACTGGCCGCCAATATTGCCCGTTTTCGCGCGGGTGCCGCCGGTTTGCCGTATCCGCTGACCGGTTCACAGACGGCGATCCAGCCGGTGATTGTGGGTGAAAACCAGCCCGCGCTGGATCTGGCATCCACCTTGCGCGATCGCGGATTGTGGGTCAGCGCCATCCGTCCACCGACGGTGCCACCGGGCAGTGCGCGGCTGCGTATTACCCTGACAGCGGCGCATGAGCCGGAAGATATCGATTTTTTGCTGGAGTCCCTTGATGGGTGCAGTCACTGAATTAGTGAACAAACAAGCGGTGGCCGATGCGTTCAGTCGTGCCGCCATCAGTTACGAAAACGCCGCGCAGTTGCAGCGTGATGTGGGTGAGGAATTACTGGCGCTGGCTGCGCCGTATCTGCAAGACGCCGGCAAGATTGTCGTCGATGCGGGCTGTGGCACCGGCCACTTCAGCCGTTACTGGCGTGCGCAGGGTAAAAATGTCATTGCGCTGGATCTCTCTGAGGGCATGTTAAATCGCGCCCGTGAGCTGGATTCTGCTGATGAATACGTGCCGGGCGACATCGAACGTTTGCCGTTTGCCGACAACTCGGTCGACATCTGCTTCAGCAATCTGGCGGTGCAGTGGTGTAACGCACTGCCACGCGCACTGGAAGAAATGCACCGCGTCACCCGCAACGGCGGGCTGGTGCTGTTTTCCACGCTGGCAGAAGGTTCGCTCAATGAGCTGGCCGCAGCATGGATGAAGGTCGATGGCCGACGTCACGTGAATCAGTTCCTGACGCCGGACAAAATCGCCGAAGCCTGCGCGCCGTATCGCCATGATGTGACCTTCAGCGATCATGTTGCTCAATTCCCCGATGTGATGTCGCTGCTGCGCTCGCTGAAAGGCATCGGTGCGACGCACATCAAAAATGGCCGCCTCGGCGGTCTGGGCGGGCGCGAACGCCTGCAATTGCTGGACAAACACTATGCCCGCCGCGACGGCATCCTGCCGCTCAACTACCGGCTGGTCTACGGCATTTTGCAGGTCGAAGAACTGATCCCCCGATAAATAACTCCTCCCCCTGCGAAGGGGGAGGTTGGGAGGGGGTTTTGCAGGCAACTTGAAAGTCAGAGTTGCCATTAATACCCCACCCCAACCCTCCCCTTCGCAGGGGAGGGAGCCAGAACCAACACCAGGCTTTTATTAAAATAAATCATGAAACAAAAATACTTTATTACCGGCACCGACACTGAAGTTGGTAAAACCGTCGCGACCACCGCTTTTTTGCAGGCTGCCGCGCAGGCAGGACACAAAACAGCCGGATACAAACCGGTGGCATCCGGCAGTGAAATGACCGGCGAAGGCCCGCGCAACAGTGATGCGCTGGCGTTACAGGCTTACAGCACCGTCGGGCTGCGTTATGACGAAGTGAACCCCTGCACCTTTATCGAACCGACTTCGCCACATATCGTCAGCGAACTGGAAAAACGGCTGATTGATCCGCGGGTGCTATCAGACGGATTACGTCATCTCGAACCGCTGGCGGACTGGGTGGTGGTGGAAGGCGCAGGCGGCTGGTACACACCGCTGACGGCAGATTATACCTTTGCTGACTGGGTTATCGCCGAGCAGTTGCCGGTAGTGTTAGTGGTAGGCATGCGGCTGGGTTGCATTAACCACGCCGTGCTGACGGCGCAGGCCATCGCACAAAGCGGGTTGCATCTGGCGGGCTGGATAGCTAACGACGTACAGGAAACGGGGAAGCATCATCAGGCATACATGGATACGCTCACGCGTATGCTGCCTGCGCCTTTGCTGGGCGAGATCCCGTACCTGAGTGCCGGAACTGACGTTAATTTGGGACAGTATCTTCATCTTAACCGTCTCACGGCATGAGACGTCAGACGGTCAGATAATTTTTGACTAAGGTATCGTCAAGCTGTGCCAGTGTGCCTTGTGCGATGTTGCGTCCGCCGTCGACCAGGCAGAACCGGTCGGCAACGCTGCGGATGAACGGCAGTTTATGACCGACCAGCAACAATGTCAGGCCGAGATCACGGTTCAGGCGGTGAATGATATTGCCCATGTTTGCCGCCATCGATGCGCTGGTGTGCTCGGTCGGTTCATCCAGAATCAGTAATTCAGGTTCCTGAACCAGCGCACGACTGATTGCCAGTTGCTGCTGCTGGCTTTCATCGAGCTCACCGGCTTTGCGCGCCCCCATCTCCTTTAATGTCGGAAACAGGTCATACACCTCTTCCGGCACGCGACGGGTCTTATTCCGGCTGGCCATCATGGCGATTTGCAGGTTTTCATCGACGCTCATCTGCGAAAAAATCTGCCGTCCCTGTGGCACATAACCGATCCCCATTTGGGCGCGGCTTTCGACCGGCAAATTCAGCAGACTTTGCGGCTCTTCGTCACGCGACTGCCAGGAGATGGCGCCGCTTTTCACCGGAAGATGCCCCATGATGCAGTTCACCAGCGTGGTTTTTCCCACGCCATTTCGCCCGATCAGGCAGGTACATTGACCGCGGTACAGTTCGAGATTGATATCCCACAGAATATGTTTTTGCCCATAATACTGATTAACTGATTTTACACTTAACATCAGACCTCCCTCCCGCACGGAGCCTTCCGCTGAACTTCATTTTGACGGCCACTGTCATATTTCTGACATTTATGTTCCGCTGTTAATGCCCCAACGCAGAATTTAATTCCGTTTGTTGACGGCTAACCTGACAGCATCAATTACAGATAAATCCCCCTTAATCAGTGATAAATGGGGTTAAGGGGCATTTCCTTGCGCTAAAAATGATTTTTCCTGCCTGAAAGCAGGGGAATTCTCATTTTTTATGGCGGGGCGAAAAAAGCAGTTCCGGCTGTCGCAACCTCCACATGCAGAGACGTTGCAACTCTCAGGCCAAGTTTGTAAAAACGGCCAGGGAAAGAGAAGTTACAGGGGTGTTAACAGGCGCGCCGCTGATGATTTCGGATTATTCATTAGCATTTCTGAGGTTTTTGAGATTACCCCATAAGGAGTAGTCCACGGTGACCTGCACTTTGCCAGTGCCGTCTTCACTGTTTTTGGTGCAAACACATGGACAAACGTGAGCAAAAAATTCTGGTGAGATGCACTTTTGGTTTTTGCAAGAAACATCAGCCCAGAAATTTAGGCAAAATAGGCATAAATAAGGAGATAAAAAAGATAAAAAATAACTAAAAAAGACCTTTCAGACCCACGGAAGGCAAAATTCAGTTTTTTACCAACTCCCGCAGCGCGGGGCGTGCTGGGACTTATCCACTATTCCTGTGGATAACCTTGTGCATGAGAGTGAGAAAAGTTGCTACAGACGAGTCAGCATGCGGGTTCCGCTTAGTTTGCCCGTATTCGCAGCTTTTTAATGATACTGTTTTTAATCAACGAGTTAGTTAAAAGCAATACAGCCGTAATTCGTTCGTCATAGTTGTGTCAATCTTCGTCAACCTGTGGTCAGAAAATGGAGGGAATGCGGATTTTAGGAAAAAATGTCATCTGATGGTGAGAATTCTCATTCGTCATATCCTAAAAAAGTGCAGCATCGACAGCACGTTAAAACGCCAACACTTTTTATCGATTGGAAGCTGGTTTTATATACAGTATTATAGCGAAGGTAAAATCAGGGCTGGCAAAAATCGCGAAGTCTTTCATACTATTTTTCCGCAAACTGTTCACCCGTTCAGCGCGCACGGCCCTATGCATTCCCATTTCAGTCAGGTAGCCCGTCATGAGTAAAGAGTTCAAACTGCATTCCGAATTTAAACCGTCAGGTGACCAGCCTGAGGCGATACGCCGTCTGGAAGAAGGGCTGGAGAACGGACTGGCGCACCAGACATTGCTCGGGGTAACCGGTTCAGGAAAAACCTTTACCGTGGCGAATGTGATTGCGGATCTGAACCGTCCGACGATGGTGCTTGCCCCCAACAAAACGCTGGCCGCACAGTTATACGGCGAGATGAAAGAGTTCTTCCCCGAAAACGCCGTCGAATATTTCGTCTCTTACTATGACTATTATCAGCCTGAGGCGTATGTTCCGAGCTCCGATACCTTTATCGAAAAAGACGCCTCGGTGAACGAACACATCGAGCAGATGCGTCTTTCTGCTACCAAAGCGCTGCTCGAACGGCGCGATGTCATTGTGGTGGCCTCTGTTTCTGCGATTTACGGTCTGGGCGACCCGGACTTATACCTGAAAATGATGCTTCACCTGACCAAAGGGATGATTATCGATCAGCGTTCGATCCTGCGTCGTCTGGCGGAACTGCAATATGCACGCAACGATCAGGCTTTCCAGCGCAGTACTTTCCGCGTGCGTGGCGAAGTGATTGATGTGTTCCCGGCGGAATCGGACGATCTGGCGCTGCGCATTGAGTTATTTGATCAGGAAGTTGAACGCCTTTCGCTGTTTGATCCGCTGACAGGCCAGGTGCAGCATGAAGTGCCGCGTTTCACCATCTACCCGAAAACGCACTACGTCACGCCACGCGAACGTATTGTGCAGGCGATGGAAGAAATTAAAGTCGAACTGGCGGATCGCCGCAAAGTGTTGCTGGCCAACAACAAATTGCTGGAAGAACAGCGCATCAGCCAGCGTACGCAGTTTGATCTCGAAATGATGAACGAGCTGGGTTATTGCTCCGGTATCGAAAACTACTCACGTTATCTGTCTGGCCGCGGGCCGGGCGAGCCGCCGCCAACGCTGTTTGATTATTTGCCGGCTGACGGCCTGCTGATTGTCGATGAGTCGCACGTCACCATTCCGCAAATCGGCGGCATGTACAAAGGCGACCGCTCGCGTAAAGAAACGCTGGTGGAATACGGTTTCCGCCTGCCTTCAGCGCTGGATAACCGCCCGATGCGCTTTGAGGAATTCGAAGCCCTGGCGCCGCAAAGTATTTATGTCTCGGCCACGCCGGGCAAATACGAGCTGGAGAAATCCGGTGACGATGTGGTCGATCAGGTCGTGCGTCCGACCGGTTTGCTGGATCCGATCATCGAAGTGCGACCGGTAACCACGCAGGTTGATGACCTGCTGTCTGAAATCCGCAAGCGTGTGGCGATTAACGAGCGTGTGCTGGTCACCACGCTCACCAAGCGTATGGCCGAGGATCTGACTGAGTATCTGGAAGAACACGGCGAGAAGGTGCGTTACCTGCACTCTGATATCGATACCGTCGAGCGCGTCGAGATTATCCGCGATTTGCGTCTGGGGGAATTTGACGTGCTGGTCGGCATCAACTTACTGCGCGAAGGGCTGGACATGCCGGAAGTGTCGCTGGTGGCGATTCTCGATGCGGACAAGGAAGGCTTCCTGCGTTCTGAACGTTCGCTTATCCAGACCATCGGCCGCGCGGCGCGTAACCTCAACGGTAAAGCGATTCTGTACGGTGATAAAATTACCAATTCAATGGCCCGCGCCATTGAAGAAACCGAACGACGTCGCGCCAAACAGGAAGCGTACAACCTCGAAAACGGCATCACGCCAATGGGGCTGAACAAGAAGATCTCCGACATCCTGCAACTCGGTCAGCCGAAAACCAAAAAGAACAAAGACAAACGCGATGCCGAAGCGGCGCAAACCTTCAAATCGCTTACGCCGAAAGCGCTGGAGCAACGCATCAAAGAGCTGGAAAGCAAGATGTATGCGCACGCGCAAAATCTGGAATTCGAAGAGGCGGCCAACACGCGCGACGAGTTGCATGCCCTGCGTGAGCAGTTTATTGCGATTTCGTAACGAGAAGGGTGGTAGACTGCGCGGCTTAAAAATCATGACCCAGACATTTTAACGAAGAGCGAGCCAATGACTGATACACCACAAAACCCTGGCGCAGCGAAAGATCCGCTGCACGGCGTCACGCTGGAAAAACTGCTGACAACGCTGGTGGATAACTTTGGCTGGCCGGCGCTGGCCTCGCAGGTGAATATCAACTGCTTCAAAAGCGACCCGAGTGTGAAATCCAGCCTGAAATTTCTGCGCCGCACGCCGTGGGCGCGTAAGGAAGTGGAAACGCTGTATCTGGATTTCATTGAAGGTCATCTGCGCCCGGATATGACCCGCAGCAAGCGCCGCACACCGCTTTCAGCACAGGCTGCGCAAAAGCCAAAAGTCAGCACCGCCAAACCGGCTGCCGACAGCCCGTGGAATAATCATCCGCTGGTGAAAAAGTAATTTACGCGCATTTCATTCTGTTCATTTGAGGGGAAGGATCGTGTCAGAGCAACATGTTCTTATCGTGGTGGATATGCAAAACGGGGTGTTCGCTTCCCCGCGTTATGACCGCAGCGGACGGGCTGAGCGCATTAATCAGCTGATTGACCGGGCAGGGCGGGTTATTTTCATTCAGCACGCTGAGGGTGACATGACCGAAGGTAGCGAATTCTGGCAGATATTACCGGAATTACATCAGCCGCAAGGCGCGATTTCTGTGACTAAAACCGCCTGTGATTCCTTCTACCGCACTTCACTCGATAACGTTCTGCAGGAACTGAATGCGACCTGTTTTACCCTCTGCGGTTGTGCAACGGATTATTGCGTAGACACGACCATCAAAGTTGCTGCCAGCAAAGGCTATGCCGTGACGGTTGCGTCAGATGCGCACACTACCGGCGATCGCACACACGCGACGGCGTAGCAACTGATCGGGCAGCATAATGAAGTGTGGCGTGAGTTATCTGTGCCGGGAAATCCGGTAACGGTAAAAACCACTGCGGAAATCCTGGCTGACTGGCAGTAAATTCAGTTTTCGGACGCAAAAAAGGCCGCATCGCGCGGCCTTTCTTATACCTGATGTTTATCAATCAGATCATTTTTTGCAGTGCCTCTTCAATCGCCATGCGCAACATGTCGCGGTCATGACGATAGGGCACATCACTGGCTTCGAGCGGGCTTTGAATAATCAGATGTTCAGTGGCGCTTCCGCCGACTTTGACTTTCGGCCCGACAATCGCGGCATCGGCGCGGCGGCCGATGCGTTTCTCGATCATATCCAGTTTGTCATCCAGCGTCAGCGACGCGGCGGCGACACTCAGTTCCTTCCCCAGATTTCCGATATACACGATATGCGCCCGGCTGCGGTGCAGCGCGGTTGTCAGATCATTCATCAGTAACAACGGCATCAGGCTGGTAAAGAAACTCCCCGGCCCGATCAGGATCAGATTTGCCTCAGCAATGGCCTGTAACGCTTCACGGGTGGTGGACACCTGGGGTTCCAGCCGCAGTTCGCGCGGAATTTGTGCCAGTTTATCGACGTTGACTTCGCCGTGGACGTGTTCACCATTGGCATCAATGGCCGCCAGATCGACCGGCTGTTCTGACATCGGGATCAGTTCTGCGTCGACTTTCAGCAGGCTTCGTACCAGATTGATCGCTTCGAGCGGGCGCACGGTGAGATGATCCAGCGCGCGCAGCATCAGATTGCCAAGATTATGGCCATCCAGCTCGCCCTGGCCGCTGAAACGGTATTCGAACATCGCCGACGCCAGACTCGGTTCGGTGATCAGCTGATTCAGGCAATTGCGCATATCGCCCCAGGCAATGCCGCCAACGGAACGGCGGATACGGCCAGTCGAACCGCCGTTATCGGTGGTCGTCACAATGCCGGTCAGGCGCGGACCCAGCAGCGAGAGTGAAGACATCACACGGCCCAGCCCGTGACCTCCGCCTAATGCCACCACCCGGTCGAGGTCAGCTAATGTTCGGTTGCGCATGGTTTTCCTTTCATATAGGGAGCGGCGGGTTTACATCGTTTTCTGCGGCGGATTTTACCTAATTTTGCAACAAGATGTTATCCCTTCACGCCACTCTCAGGACATTAAAAACCGGGCAGTTTCAGCGTTGAAAATGCAGCCTTTTGTCGTAAAAAATCGTTATGTATCAAAATGCATAACGAAAAACCATCTTGGCGTTCAGGACTTTGCGGCGTTAGAATATCCCCCGTTACCCCCGTATTCATTCTCGATCCGCTATGGACGGCATGAATCAACTCCTAGCCCTGGTTCCTAAGTTGCCTTTCTGACGTCGTTCCCACAGAAACAATATGGAGCCCTGGCCGTGACGAAAGTCACCAGGGTGCATGGCAGAAATGCCCGCATCTCCCGTATCTGGAAAGGTGTTAAGGTGCTTCAACTTACTGATGCTTTTGCCCGCAAGTTTTATTACTTGCGGCTGTCGATCACAGATGTGTGCAATTTTCGTTGCACCTATTGTCTGCCGGATGGCTACAAGCCGCACGGACACAGCAATAAAAGCTTTCTCTCGCTCGATGAAATCCGTCGGGTCAGCCGCGCGTTCGCCAGTCTGGGAACGGAAAAAGTGCGCCTGACCGGTGGAGAGCCGTCGCTGCGCCGCGATTTCTGCGAGATCATTGCCGCAGTGCGCGAAAACCCCTCCATCAAAACGCTGGCAGTCACCACCAACGGTTACCGCATGGCACGTGATATTGCGAAATGGCGCGATGCGGGGCTGACCAACATCAACGTCAGCGTTGACAGTCTTGACGCCCGCCAGTTTCACGCCATCACCGGCCAGGATAAATTCCGCGACGTTATGGCGGGTATAGATGCGGCCTTTGACGCCGGTTTCAGCAAGGTGAAAGTCAATACCGTGCTGATGCGCGATGTCAATCACGCCAGCCTGAATACCTTCCTCGACTGGATAAAAACCCGTCCGATCCAGCTGCGTTTCATTGAACTGATGGAAACCGGCGACGGCGGCGACTTGTTCCGCAAACACCACGTGTCCGGCGAAGTGCTGCGCGAGCAACTGGTGCGTCAGGGCTGGCAGTTACAACTTCGCTCACGCAGCGATGGCCCCGCGCAAGTCTTCAGTCATCCGGATTATCTGGGTGAAATCGGTCTGATCATGCCGTACGAAAAAGACTTCTGCGCCAGTTGCAACCGGCTGCGTGTGTCTGCCCTCGGCAATCTGCATTTGTGTCTGTTCGGCGAGCAAGGCATTCCGTTACGGGATTTATTAGCCGACGACATGCAACAGGACGATTTGATGGACCGCATTCAGGGCGGCCTCAGCCGTAAAAAACAAACCCACTTCCTGCATGAAGGCAATACCGGAATTACCCAGAATCTGTCGTTTATCGGCGGTTAAATCCGGTACTGATCGTTTAAGGAGCAAACTGATGAGCAAAGCCAGTAAAGAGTTCTTGCCTTTATCTGTCGCGATCATGACGGTTTCTGACCGCCGAACCGACGCTGAAGACACGTCCGGGCATTACCTGAAAGAAGCGGTGACCGAAGGCGGCCATCATGTCGTCGCGCAGCAAATTGTCAAAGAGAACATTTACAGCATCCGCGCTGTTGTTTCTGCGTGGATTGCGGATGAAAAGATTCAGGCGATTTTGGTCAACGGTGGCACGGGTTTTAACGCGGGCAACAATACGCCGGAAGCGCTGAAGCCTTTGTTTGACCGTGAAATCGAAGGTTTTGGCGAGCTGTTTCGCATGGTGTCGTTTGAAGATATCGGCACCTCGACGATTCAGTCGCGCGCCATCGGCGGCATCGCCAACCAGACGGTGATTTTCGCCATGCCCGGTTCAACCCGCGCCTGCCAGACTGCCTGGGACAACATTATTGAAGCGCAGCTCGATGCCCGTCAGGGACCGTGCAATTTCACTCCACATTTGAAGAAATAAGTATGTCTGAACTGACCCATATTAATGCGTCCGGCGACGCTCACATGGTGGATGTTTCCGGTAAAGCCGAAACGGTCCGCGAGGCCCGCGCCGAAGCTTTTGTTGAAATGGCCGCTGACACGCTGGCGATGATCATCAACGGTAATCACCATAAAGGTGATGTGTTTGCTACGGCGCGTATCGCTGGCATTCAGGCGGCGAAGAAAACCTGGGATCTGATCCCATTGTGTCATCCGCTGCTGCTGACCAAAGTGGAAGTGAATCTGCAAGCACAGCCGGAACATAACCGTGTGCGCATCGAATCCCGCTGCCGTCTGAGCGGTAAAACCGGCGTGGAAATGGAAGCGCTGACGGCGGCTTCTGTGGCGGCACTCACTATCTACGACATGTGCAAAGCCGTGCAGAAAGATATGGTGATTGGCCCGATCCGCCTGCTGGAGAAAAGCGGCGGTAAATCAGGAGATTTTAAGGCGGAAGGTAAGGTGGAAGTATGATCGACATTCTGTTCTTCGCGCAGGTACGCGAACTGACCGGCACCTCCGGTCTGCAACTCCCTGCTGATTTCGCCACGGTGGAGGAGCTGCGCGCTTCGCTCACCGGACGCGGCGACCGCTGGGCACTGGCGCTGGAATCCGGGAAATTACTGGTGGCGGTTAACCAGACGCTGACCACGATGGCGCATCCGCTGCGTGCGGGCGATGAAGTGGCGTTCTTCCCGCCGGTCACCGGGGGCTGAGATGGATCAGACGAAAATTGTTGTTGATGCCGCGCCATTCAGCGTGGGTGATGAGTACAACTGGCTGGCGCAATCGGACGCCGACGGTGCCGTGGTCACCTTTACCGGCAAAGTGCGTAATCATAATCTGGGTAATCATGTCAGCGCCTTAACGCTGGAACATTATCCGGGCATGACCGAAAAAGCGCTGGCTGAGATTGTTGCTGAAGCCCGTACCCGCTGGCCGCTGCAACGTGTGTCTGTTTATCACCGTGTGGGACCGATGTATCCGGGCGATGAAATTGTGTTTGTCGGCGTGACCAGCGCACATCGCGGCATGGCTTTTGAAGCCAATGAATTCATTATGGATCATCTGAAAACCCGCGCGCCGTTCTGGAAGCGTGAAGCCACAGAAGAGGGTGATCGCTGGGTCGATGCCCGCGACAGTGATAAAGAGGCGGCGGCGCGCTGGTAAATAGCGCCTCAACCACACGCAGACCTCCCATGCTTTTCTCTCTATCTGTGATACGCTTTACAAATCGGGAGGCTGTTTTGGCCTCATTTTTCATCCTCCATGCAAAAGGGTAATCATCATGGATCGATATCCACGCAGTAACGGTTCAATTGTTGAACGCGCGAATACCGGCATTCAGGCGTACATGGCGCAAGTGTATGGCTGGATGTTCTGTGGTTTGCTGCTGACCGCATTTGTGGCCTGGTACGCTTCCGGCTCTGAAAAAATCATGAGCTTTGTTTTCTCCAGCCAGATTACTTTCTTCGGCTTGATCATCGCGCAACTGGCGCTGGTGTTCGTGATTTCCGGCATGGTGAATCGCCTGAGCGGCACGGTCGCCACCGGCCTGTTTATGCTGTATTCCGCACTGACCGGTCTGACGCTTTCCAGCATTTTTCTGGTCTACACCGGCGATTCAATCTTCGGAACGTTCATCGTCGCTGCCGGTATGTTCGGCGCAATGAGTGTCTACGGTTACGTGACCAAGCGCGACCTGACCGGGATCGGCAGCATGTTGTTCATGGCGCTGATTGGTCTGGTGCTGGCATCACTGGTGAACATGTGGCTGAAAAGCTCCGGCCTCGCGAACATCATTTCGTACGCCGGTGTGCTGATCTTCGTCGGTCTGACGGCGTATGACACGCAGAAGCTGAAAAATATGGGTGCGCAGTTGTCAGCGGATGACCGCGATAACTTTCGTAAATACTCGATTGTTGGCGCACTGACCTTGTATCTCGATTTCATCAACCTGTTCCTGATGTTGTTGCGGATCTTCGGCAACCGCCGGTAAGGTTTTTTGATTTCAAACGTTTGAGAGGGGCACTGAGAAGTGTCCCTTTTTTTATGCTGACAGGTTAGGTTTATTAGCTCCCTCCCTTGCGAAGGGGAGGGTTGGGGTGGGGTATTAAGATCAAAAAATGAAAGCTGAAGTGTGCAGGGATAATGGTGTCAGCCCTTAAAACCCCCTCCCGGGCTCCCCCTTCGCAGGGGGAGGAGCAAATCAAAACCTGACCCGCCCCGTCGGCACCTGCCGAAAACTCCACCAAACCTGCACCGTATTGAACAGCACCAGTATTGCCGTGACGATAAACACCCAGCGGAAGCCAAGCAGTGCCGAGGCACTTGAGCCAATCAGCGGCCCGACCACATTCCCGAGATACATAAAAGACTGGTTGTAACCGAATATCCGGCCGGTGACCTGATCACTGCTGTATTTCACCAGCAACGCCTGTACCGCAGGCATCAGCGCGCCATCGCCGAAACCGAGCATGAAACGCAGGATCCCGAGCTGGGTCGGCGTATTAATCAGTGCCATCAGGCAAAACAGAATGAAGCAAAAAACCAGCGCGGCAATCAGAATGCGATGCGCGCCAATGCGGTCGCCGAGCTTGCCAAGTTTCGGGGCGGCCATCAGCGCGGAAACGCCCGGTACGGCGGCAATCACGCCACTGATAAAGGCGATATTGCTGGTATCCGATGACAGTTCGCGGATAAATAGCGTCAGGATCGGGCTGATGGAACCGTTGGCGAGCTGAATCATCATGGTGGTGACGAACAGGCTGACAATCAGCCACGGGTAGGGCAGCGTAGTAAATACGGCTTTGCCGCTCAGACGGTTGGCTTTGGTGACCGGCACCACGCGTTCTTTAATCAAAAATAATGTGATCAGAAAGCTGATAAACAGCATGCCGCTGGTGACGAAAAACACCGTGCGCAGGCCGAGATGGTCAGCCATAAAGCCGCCGAGCAGCGGGCCGATAATCACGCCGGATACCTGACCGGTAGACAGCGTGCCGAGCGCCCAGCCACTTTTATCGCGCGGGACCTGCGAGGCGACCAGCGCCATCGCGTTGGGAATATACCCGGACGTCAGGCCCATTAGTGTGCGCAGAATGAAAAGCTGCCAGACGTTGGTGGCGAACCCCTGCAACATCATGACAATCGCCATCCCCAGCGCGGCACGCAGCAACATCAGTTTGCGGCCTTTGCGGTCAGCCAGACTGCCCCACAACGGCGCAACGATGGCGGAAACCAGGAACGTGCCGCTGAATACCAGCCCTGACCACAGGCTCAGGGATTCGTGAGACGTTACGCCAAGTTGTTCGATATAAAGGGGTAAAAAAGGCAGGATCTGACTCATCGCCATGCCGGTAAAAAAACAACCCAGCCAGACGGAGATTAAATTTACTTTCCAGGTTTCCATGTTGCAGCGATGTAGCCTTATGGACAGAGGAGTGAGAGAAAAGAAGCATAGCAATCAAATCTGTGAAGTGGGACGCAAAAAGTGGGAACCCATTCATCAGGTTTATAATTGATTATCCTGTGTCAAAGTTTCGGATTATCGCGGCAGATTATGCGGCCTGAAACTGTTACCAGAGTCTGCGGCTGTAACCATCAGTTACAGGCCAGAAGGAGATAACTTCACGCAGAGCGGCGTTTTGTGCTACTATCGCCCCAACTGGCGCACTGCAGTTTGTGCCGAATCCTCGTGGTAATGCCTCATTTGCCTCGTCTGATCATCCACTCTTGAAACTGCACCGAACCCCGTTCGGGTTAGAGTGGACTGGAGCTTTTCCTTATATGTCATTTGATTCCCTCGGCTTAAGTGCCGAAATTTTGCGTGCTGTTGAAGAACAGGGCTATCGCGAACCTACGCCTATTCAGCGTCAGGCTATTCCTGTCGTGCTGGAAGGGCGTGACCTGATGGCGAGTGCGCAGACCGGTACCGGTAAAACCGCTGGTTTTACCTTGCCGCTGCTCAATATGCTCAGCCATACCAACGCGCAATTCAAAGGACGTCGCCCGGTTCGTGCGCTGATCCTGACCCCAACCCGTGAGCTGGCGGCGCAGATTGGTGAAAACGTACAGGCCTACAGCAAATACCTCACCCTGCGTTCTCTGGTGGTATTTGGTGGTGTGAGCATCAACCCGCAGATGATGAAACTGCGCGGTGGTGTGGATGTGCTGATCGCAACGCCGGGTCGTTTGCTGGATCTGGAACATCAGCGTGCTGTTGATTTATCTCAGGTTGAAATTCTGGTGCTGGATGAAGCCGACCGCATGCTGGACATGGGCTTCATTCACGATATCCGTCGCCTGCTGGCAAAACTGCCTGCCAAGCGTCAGAACCTGCTGTTCTCCGCGACGTTCTCTGATGAGATTAAAGGTCTGGCGAGCAAGTTGCTGACCAACCCGGCCTCTGTCGAAGTCGCGCGTCGTAACACCGCTTCTGCGCAAATTGAACAAAGCGTTCATTTTGTTGATAAGAAACGCAAAAGAGAATTGCTGTCTCAGATGATCGGTGAAGGCGACTGGAAACAGGTGCTGGTGTTCAACCGGACAAAACATGGTGCAAACCATTTAGCCGAACAACTCAATAAAGATGGCATCACGGCTGCTGCTATTCATGGCAACAAAAGTCAGGGCGCACGTACCCGTGCACTGGCTGATTTTAAAGCCGGTTCCGTCCGTGTTCTGGTGGCAACAGACATCGCTGCGCGTGGCCTGGATATCGATATGTTGCCGCACGTGGTCAACTATGAGCTGCCAAACGTACCGGAAGATTACGTTCACCGTATCGGCCGTACCGGTCGTGCGGAAGCCACTGGTGAAGCGATTTCTCTGGTGTGTGTGGACGAACACAAACTGCTGCGTGATATCGAGCGTCTGCTGAAACGTGAAATTCCTCGCATCGCACTGGAAGGTTACGAGCCCGATCCGAGCATCAAAGCTGAGCCGATCATCAATGGTCGTCAGGGCAGCGGCGGTGGTGGTGGTCGTGGCGCGCCACGTCAGGGCCAGCGTCCTGGCGCACCGCGTACGGGTGCTCCACGTTCAGGCGCTCCGCGTCAGGGCGGTAACGGTCAGCGCAGCGGCACGTCTGAAAACCGGGGTTCAGAAAACCGTGGTTCAGCTGAGAACCGTCCGGCACGTTCGCGTCCTGCCCATGCAGGCCAGCGTCGCACCGGCAATGCAGGCAGCGGCAACAAATAAGTTTCCGGATCCCCTGTAATGCAATCAAACCGCCTTCACTGAAGGCGGTTTTTTTTCGCGGGTAATCTAACGAATCACGTACGCACAACGGCGCGCACCCTTTGAAGGAGCGGCATTGTTAGACTGTAGTTTCCCAAAGATATAACCTATCTGCCTCCGACAAATTATTGAGAACAATTTTTCTGTAAGTAAAGCTTCATTCAGAAACAGACTTAATATTTTCTCTAATGCTCAGGTTTTTAGTGGTTTCATTGTAACTAATTGTTTTTAATAGTATTGTTTGTTTTTCTTTTAATTTTTGCTTTTTTTTTTCTAAAATTTTAAACTAATCACAATATCAAACATCATGGATTAGATAAGCAAAATGGGATTTTTCATTTCAGAGCGTTTTTCAAAAATACTTATCTTTCTTGGATCACTTATACTAATCTTCGCTTTAGTTCTATTTTGTTATAAAGCTGTGTTGTTCAATACTAATGTTCCTATAAAAACCGATGTGTTTGGTCAGTTTGGTGATGTAATCGGTGGAGTAGTCGGTTCTTTATGGGCTTTAGCTGGAGTGATTCTATTTTATCTCGGATTGATGGAACAAAGGAAAGATATTAAAACTAACCAGAATGCTCTTGATAAGCAAATTCAGGCGCTGGAGAATCAAAATAAAGAAATCGAATTGCAACGTCAGGAATATGAAATGGCGAGAAATATCTTTGCTGAACAAAGGGATGTTCTAAAAGAACAATCGAAAACCTCAAGAATTCAACAATTCGACTCTACGTTTTATTCTCTACTTGATGTATATATTAAAATAAGAAATGATATATTCTTCTCTGAAGACAAGATTATAGATTTGATAAATACAGAGATGTGTGCGATTGATTATTCCTCACTGCTGGTGAGAGATAAAATTAAAAAGACTAATGAGAAATACCAAGAGGTATATATAAGTAATAAGTCTACAATTTCTCATTATTTAAAAACTATCTACAGATTGTACAAGATAATAGATGAGCAAAGCGAACTTACTGAAAAAAGTAAATACTCATACTCTAAGATAATACGCTCTCAATTCACGGAAAATGAGCTTTATTTGATATATTATAATGCTCATTCTTTATATGGCGTCAATTTCAGACCTCTAATATTAAAGTACAATATACTTAAGCATTTATTTATAATATCTAAGGCTGAAATGAATTGTTTTGTTATTAATGATTCTAAAGTGATAGCTAGAAGAGTCGCGTTTATTAACTGGCTTGATGAATTTTTAATAAAAAGCCAAGCACTAATTAACAACATTGAAGTTGAAGACCCTAATAGTTCCGCGTTGTACACAGATGATAATACGGATATATTAGTCTTGAAAATATCTGTTGATGTCACAAATGATGTGATATTTGATTTTACATTCTTTGATAAACACTACTTAATATTACTTGGGTTGGATAGCAACTTTAAATTATTTGTTGAGCATTATATTTTTGATAGGGTTTTGCTGAATAATTTAGAGTGCACTGATAGTAACGATCAAATTGTGGTCTCTACGAATGGAGACAATAGTTGTATATTTAAATTACAAACTGAAAAAAAATATATTATTAACTATGATAAATACTAATTATAGGAAAAATTATGATTGATAGTGATTTTGAAAGGGTTTTCAAAAATAACATAAAAATTAGTACTCGTTCAATTACAGTCAAAACTTTATTGAGTGAACGTAATTTGAATAGAATAAATTACAAACCTTATTATCAAAGAAATTATGTTTGGGATGTAACTAAAGGGACTTTTTTCATTGAAAGTATTTTGTTGGGAACCGATATCCCACCACTTATATTATTCAAGTCAGGTAAAATGATGGAGGTTATTGATGGTAGGCAAAGATTTGAAACTCTAAAGCGTTTTAAAGAAAATTCCCTGAAGCTTAATGCTAATGGTCTGATGAAATTAAAAGTTCTCAAGGGTAAAACTTTCTTTGATTTACAGCCTAACATTATTGAAACATTATTGGATACAAAAGTTAGACTTTTTGAGTTTGAAGTTATAAATGAACCTAAATTATCTCCTGGTATTGAAGATAAAATTAAAAAAGAAATATTTAGAAGATATAATACCGGTATAACAACATTAAAATCCAATGAATTAGATAATGCAAAGTATGACAAAGATACGCTAACAGATATTATGGAGAGCGACATATCTTCTGATAAAGTGTTTGCGAACAATATCACTAGGTGTTTCTTTAGTAATAAGAAAAATAAAGCCGAAATTGTTTCTAATACTTTGGATTTCTTTAGACGGTATATAATATTATCCAGCTTTCCGATCACCACATATGCAGGTAGTGGTAGTAGAACTGAAATAAGAGAGTTGTTGTATGATTTTATTGTGGATAATGTCGAATCACCAGAAGATTATTATGCTGTTTTCAAAGGTATAATTAATGAAGTGATAAGTCTTCATGTTAGTTTAAGTGAAAATCCTTTGCTTGATAATAAATTAATTTATGAGTGTTTATTATGGGCTTTAACTATTCTTCATAAAGAAGGACACGAGTATGAAATCGACGATGGAATAGTGGGTTCAATATCTGAGCATTATATTAAGAATATAGATAAATATTCACTTTCTGATTCCCATTATTACGGGAATATTCTCGAAAGGTTTAATGATACCGCGAAATTGTTCTATAAAATTTTCAAGGTTGATTTTTCGTTATACATTAAAGACGAGAAATTTAAAGAACAAGTTAAAAAGCTAAAACAAACAGAAGAAGAGGGTTTGCTTAAAATAGAAACTCTTAATAATTTAAGGGTCTTAAAACCAGAACCATCTTCTATCCCTGTTGAAGAGATAATAAATGATCTAAATACAAATAAATACCTCATTAGACCATCGTATCAGCGACAGGAGAAAATAAATACTAGGAAAGCATCTTCAATCATTGAAAGTATTTTGCTGGGTATTTATTTGCCACCGATATTTATCTATAAAAATAAAGATTCCGTAAAAGAAGTTATTGATGGTCAGCAAAGATTGTTGTCCATATTAGGTTTTATGGGGAAAACTTATAAGGACGAAAATGGAATTTCTCAATACTCTAAAAATAATAACTTCTCCTTGAATAACTTGTATATATTAAAAGAATTGAATGGCCGTAAATTTAGCTCGTTACCTGACAGTTACATTGAGAAAATATATGATTTTGATTTGAATATTATCGAGATAGATTCTCTCGTTAATAGTGACTTTGAGCCTATAGATTTATTTATTAGATTGAATAATAAGCCTTATCCTATAAAAGATAACTCTTTTGAAATGTGGAATTCCACAGTAAATAATGGGATTATCGACAAGGTAAAAAATATAACTAACGATAATCTAGATTGGTTTTACCTAAGAGTAACCAATAGCGAAAGAACAAGTGATAGAATGGAAAATGAAGAGATGATAGCAGTGCTGTCATATCTTAACTTTAATGCACGTAATGGTGAAAAAAGTAAAGGTGTCGAGTTCTATCTTAAGCAGGATAGACTCAATATCCGTATTAGCAATAAATCAATAATCACTAATTTACTCCAAAGTCTTGATGAAGATCCTCTTAAGCAAAAAATGTTTTCCGATAGTTTAGATGAAACTAAATTGTTTATTTCTAAGCTTGAAGTAGTTATTGATAAGCCCAAAATAGAATTAGCAGCTGAATTAAATAATTTTTTAAACGTAAAAAATACTACGGGTTTTAAACGTTCATTGCAGGAAATATATCTACTTTGGATGGTATTGAACAGGATTGGATATGATTCAGTAGTGGAAAATCACTGTGAAATAAATAGTGATTTGCTAATCTTACTGAAGAAAATGAAAAACCTAGAGAACTCAATTATCAATGAAGAGTTTCTTACACGGTTTACTGAGAGTATTGATGCTATGGTCGAGAAATATAATCACTAATTAAATTTTCGGTTGAGGGATAGAGTTGACTGTCATTTTTATCCCTCTGGAGTCTTCACTTCTCCTTTAGTGCCTCCTTCTAATTAATGTAAGACCAGATTTATTAGCAGCTAAGATATCTATTCTAGAGTTGTTTTTACACCTAAGCCCTTACGAGTTTTGTGAACATTATAATAGCGTATTAGCTATTTTTATAAGAATTCTCTAGCTTAGAATAATGATAGTTCGCTGGCGTAAACTATTTTTATTTTCTCGGTTGTACATGTATTGTGCCCATTATCACTACTCTCAGAACAACACCTGCGTAAACTAAAACATATCATTGGTATTTTATAACGTACGCACAACGGCGTGCACCCTGCAAAATATGTTCGGTGCGTTCGACACTGGCGTTCAGCACATCGCTGAATACATCGCGTTCCGCACGGCAAAATCCCTGACAGGTGGCTGCGGCAGCGCAAATCGGGCAGTGATTTTCGACAAACAGATAACTGCCATCCTCCTGCATTTTCCAGTCCGCCATATAGCCTTCACGGGTACGGATATCCGTCAGCCTTTGCAATTTGTCTTCCATCGACACCGCCCCGAGCATCGCCTGGCGGTAGTGTTCCTGCGTGATTTTTTCCCGCGAGGTGATGAGCTGATCCAGCGCAGAATCCCCCAGAGAGGTGCGGATCAGTTGCAAAAGTTGTACGGTGAGGTCAGCGTGGGCATCGGGAAATCGCGCATGACCGGCGGCGGTCAGTTGCCAGAACTGCGCCGGACGTCCGACACCCTGTGAGACAGATTTGGCTTCCACCAGTCCTTCCTTCGCCAGCTTCACAAACTGCTGGCGCGCGGCTTCACCTGTGGTACCCAGCAGATGGCCGGCATCGCTGGCCTGAAGTTCCCCGTGGGTTTTCAGCAGCATCAGTAAGCGCTCTGCGACGCTTTGCCGTACGTCATTTTTATTTTCCAGGTCATTGCTTGACATATTGCCTCGACGGGTTCTAGATTACGTAAAAAATATTCCAAGTTATTTCTTGTTTTAATCATATCATAACCACAGCACGCTTCAATGCGTGGACAGTACAAACCAAAGGGATGCAGAGAAAATGTCGGGAAGTCAGAACGGATGGGCGGATTTATTCAGCGCCGAAAACCGCGGCAGTGCCATTACCCTGAGCGCAGGTGTCGCGCTTTATGCGACTAACAGCTACATCGTCATCACGATTTTACCCTCCGTTGTGCAGGATATCGGCGGGCTGGCGTGGTATGCCTGGAACACTACGCTGTATGTTGTGTGTTCCATTCTCGGCTCAGCACTTTCTGCACGATTGATGCGCACCGCCGGGCCGCGTGGCAGCTATCTGATGGCGACCGCTATTTTTATTGCTGGTGCCGCCATTTGTACCGCCGCGCCGAATATGCCGGTGCTGCTGCTCGGACGGGCGCTGCAGGGGTTGGGGGGCGGATTCCTGTTCGCACTCTCCTACGCGATGATCAACCTCCTGTTTAAAGAATCTCTCTGGCCGCGCGCCATGGCGCTGATTTCGGCGATGTGGGGCATTGCGACGCTGGTCGGCCCGGCGGTAGGGGGCATTTTCGCCGAACTGCATGCATGGCGCTGGGCGTTTGGTTTGCTGTTGCCGGTGACGTCGCTGTTCGGGGTGTGGGTCTGGCGGATTTTGCCCAAATCCCGGCACGACCGGCAGCCGGACGAACCGCTGCCTCTGATGCAACTGGCCTTGCTGACCGGCGCAGTGTTAGTGGTATCGGCGGGCAGTCTGTCTTCATCAGGGCTGATTAACTTGCTCGGTTTCGTGGTCGCGGTGGCGATGATTTTAATCTTGCGCCACCGCGAATTTACGGCGGATGTCAGACTGCTGCCGCGCAACGCTTTACGCCGTTCCTCACCGCTCTATGGCCTGTATCTGGTGATGACGTTGCTGATTATCGGCCTCGGTTGCGAACTGTTTGTGCCGTATCTGCTGCAACATTTACACGGTCAGACCCCGCTGGCTGCCGGATACATCACTGCCGCTGCGGCCGCGGGCTGGACATTAAGTGAAGTGGCCAGTTCCGGCTGGACAGGCCGTCGCGCGGATGGCGCGATTATCTGCGGGCCACTGATCCTGGCTGCCGGTTTGCTTTTACTGTTGTTCACCGTGCCGGTCGCTTTCGGTCTGCCGTGGCTGAATATCAGTGGAGTGGTGCTCGGGCTGACGCTGGCCGGTTTTGGGATTGGCCTCGGCTGGCCGCATTTGCTGACCCGCGTTCTGCAACAGGCACCGGAAGAGGATCGCGAAAAAGCCGGTGCGTCGATAACCGTGGTGCAATCTTTTGCGGCGGCGCTTGGCGCGGCGTTAGCCGGAACGGTGGCTAACTTTGCGGGTGTTGATAAGGGGGATAGCGGTGCAGCCAGCGCGGCATTCTGGATGTTCCTGCTGTTTGCGGTGCCTGCGCTTCTGGCGGTGTGGATTGCCTGGCGCTCCGTCAGAGTCCGACGCTTGCAGGGCAGGGCGAAAACCTCATTAAGCGGCGATTTGTCTCAGGGGTAATTGCCCGGCGGCGGGCCTTGCGGTAATCTTGCGCGTCATTTTTAAGGGTTGAACTGCGATGCGCGTATTACTGGCTCCGATGGAAGGTGTGCTTGATCCTCTGGTTCGTGAACTTCTCACAGAAGTAAACGACTACGATTTGTGCATCACCGAGTTTTTGCGCGTGGTGGATCAGCTGCTTCCCGCCAAATCCTTCTATCGCTTGTGTCCTGAATTACATCATGCCAGCCGCACGCCTTCGGGCACGTTAGTGCGCGTTCAGCTACTCGGTCAGTATCCGCAATGGCTGGCCGAAAACGCCGCCCGTGCGGTGGAACTGGGCTCTTACGGTGTCGATCTCAACTGCGGTTGCCCGTCCAAACTGGTTAACGGCAGTGGCGGTGGTGCAACGTTACTCAAAGATCCTGAGCTGATTTATCAGGGCGCCAAAGCCATGCGCGAAGCGGTGCCCGCTCACTTACCGGTGACTGTCAAAGTGCGTCTCGGCTGGGATTCGCTGGAACACAGTTTTGAAATTGCAGATGCCGTGCAGCAGGCGGGTGCAACGGAACTGACGGTGCACGGGCGTACCAAAGAAGACGGCTACAAGCCGGAACGTATTAACTGGGCTGCGATTGGCGAAATCCGTCAACGCCTGAGTATTCCGGTGATCGCCAACGGTGAAATCTGGGATTACGAAAGCGGCCAGGCGTGTCTGCACACCACCGGTTGTGATGCCGTGATGCTCGGGCGCGGTGCGCTGAATATTCCGAATCTCAGCCGTGTGGTGAAGTACAACGAACCGCGTATGCCGTGGCCGGAGGTAATAACGTTGTTGCAGAAATACACCCGTCTGGAAAAGCAGGGCGATACCGGTTTGTATCACGTTGCGCGCATCAAACAGTGGCTGAGTTATTTGCGTAAAGAGTACGAAGAGGCGACAGAGTTATTTACTGAAGTGCGCGTGCTGAAGACGTCGAAGGAAATTGGTTATCTGATCGACAATCAATAATATTCACCTGTGTATTTCGAAGGGACGCTTTCTGAGCGTCCCTTTATTTTTTCAGTGCATTCTTACGCAAGTGTTCACTTACTCGTCGTTCCACGGTCTGTGGGTGGTGGTGACAGACTTTGTGACAAATAGAATTGAAAATTGCGGGTGCTAAGACTTTTCGCCTCACTTATAATTCCGCCCGCTGTTACGACATATCTTAATGACAACTTTCTAAATACAGAGCAATGCATGTGAAAATCCGTCTTTTGGTTCTGAGCTTATTAGCCTTAAATACAGGCATGTTGTCTGCCCCTGCCGCCACCGCTGCAAAGCATGAGCCGGCCGTCGCCCCGATCGTTCAAATTGCTTCCGGCAGTGCCATGGTGGTGGATCTGAAAAGCCATGAAGTGATTTATTCCCGAAATCCGGATGAGGTGAGGCCGATTGCCTCCCTGACCAAACTGATGACCGCGATGGTGACGCTCGATGCGAATCTGCCACTCGACGAAGTGATCAATATCGATATCAGTAATACACCTGAAATGCGTGGCGTGTTCTCCCGCGTGAAACTGAACAGTGAAATTACCCGTCGTCAGATGATCCAACTGGCGCTGATGTCCTCAGAAAACCGGGCTGCGGCCAGTCTCGCGGCACATTATCCGGGCGGTTATTCTGCATTTATCAATGCTATGAATGCGAAGGCGAAATCGCTGGGCATGACCCATACGCATTATGCTGAACCGACCGGTTTGTCGCCACGCAACGTCTCCACCGCCCGTGATTTAACACGGCTGCTGCTGGCTTCACAGCGCTATCCGCTGATCGGCCAGCTAAGTACGACTGCTGAAAAAACGGCTGTCTTCAGCCATCCGGCGTATGCATTGCCGTTCCGTAATACCAACCATCTGATCATGAACCCGTCGTGGAATATCCAGCTGACCAAAACCGGTTACACCGATGAAGCTGGCCATTGCCTGGCGATGCGTACCACCATTAACGGCAAGCCCGTTACGCTGGTCGTGATGGATGCCTTCGGGAAATTTACGGCCTTTGCCGATGCCAACCGCCTGCGCACCTGGATGGAAACCGGCAAAACAGTGCCTGTTCCACAGATTGCCAAAAACTACCGTAAGCAGAAAGAGCAGCAGAAAACGCAGCCTTCCGTCGAAGAGGCGGATGATTGAGCAGATGATTGAAATGAAAAAGTCCGGCCAGATGCCGGACTTTTTGTTTTGCAGGGACAGACAACGTGGTCAGAAAATCAGTTTAAACACCCCTGTCAGGGTCAGTAAGCCGACGATAAAGATGATGGCGATGATCCACAGAATAATTTTCATGTTTTCTCCTTAACATAACCTTCAGTCGTCATCGGCCATCCGGCTAAGCCAATGATATTCCTTATCAGTATAGCTTCTGCCTGCATTTTTGCTGTGTGCTTGCTAATTTCAGGCCAGTGCCGCGCGCAGACCACATTCCGGGCTGGTAAGCGGTTTGCCCATTTGGGTCAGTTGTGCCGCACCGGTCATCGAAGCCTGAGCCAGCACCACGCAGGCCGCGCCTCGCCTGTATTCCACATCAGCCGCCGCTGCGATAGCCTGTAAATATCCGGCCAGATCCCCCTGCTTAAACTTTTCCCATGCGCCCGCCACCAGATGGATTTCAAACTGCGCCTGCGGATGTTTTTCCACCTGCGCGAACAACTGCCGCGTCGGCTCCAGGGTCGTTTCGACCGCACAGAGTGCGACCACACTGCCCGCTGTTTTCATGGCCTGTTCCGCCAGCGTCTGATCGACACGCAACACCGGCACCGCGGCACTTTCGCTGGCAAGCGTCGCGGCAGAACCCAGCGTCGAACAGGTCAGTAAAACGCGATCGGCATTTTCACTCAATGCCAGCAGCACATCCGCCGTTTGCTGACGAATTTCTGCAGTCAGCCCGCCCGCCTTTTCGGCTGCAGCCAGTAAATCGGGCCGCGAAACATGCACAAACTTATGCTGATCCAGCCCAAGTTCGTGAGCTGTATTTTCGAAAACCGCAATATTGCTGTCGGCCGTATGTAAGCAGGTAATGCGCATGTAATTCTCCTGATAAGTGTCTGCCTCTACGTTAATGATTTTTTAACCGTACCGCAGACTTTTTTACCTGTAAAAACTGATGAGTTAATGCGGGCTGGAAAATGCCCGGTTTCCCCGGTGCACGCTATGATTTCCATAACCCGCGGCCGTCCGTAATTCTTTAAGTTTGACCTGTTAACGATCCCCGTAACAGGTTATTTTCATTGATATTTATTCATTAAAGCAATGCAACTCAACCATATATAGATACATAAGCAATCGCGTATTTATCGAGAAGGAAATTGATTTGAGGTGGTTATTTATCCAGTGCAAACTGTGGCCAGATTAAGGATTTCTAAACAGGGAAAGCTCATGTGAGGGACAACAACTATGTTTCAGCTCAGCAGACGGGATCTATCGCCGATCAACAGGATGCTCTATTTTCCAGGCGCGCCTGCCTGGCCGGAAGATTACAAAGGAAAATCGCTCATGGAAAAGCTCATGCAAAACCAGATCAACAATATTGAAAAGCAGGGAATCAAAAATGGTGAGGAAATTGCCGGGCTGAATCTGCGGGTAGGGAAGGTGGAACAGCAGGTCAGTCAGCTAACGGTAGTGATCACGGAGACGAATCTCCGTGTCGGCAAACTGGAGCACCAGATGGTCACGCTCACTGAAGCGGTGACAGATATCGGGGATCGTGTCGGTAAAACCGAACAGAGCATCGCGCGCATCGACGGGCACCTGCTGAGAATTGACGATCATCTGGTGCGGATAGATAAACAGTTTGAACAGGTAGATAAACAGTTTGATCGTGTAGATGAGCGCTTTGACAAAATAGATCAACGATTTGAGAAGATCGACCAGCGCTTTGAAAAAGTAGATGAATGCTTTGTGAAGATTGAAGCTTCACTGAGTGCAATGCAGGCAATGTTTTACGATCTCATGATTAAACAGACCCGATGGATTGTCAGCATGATGCTGGTACTGGTTGGCGTGACGTTTACGGCTGCACGCTATATTCACTAACGGCGATCTGATACGGTTGATCTCCCATTACGCTGAATTGGCCGTATCAGCAAAGCTGGCAAGAGCGACTATAATATAGACAGGTCGCCACCTTCTTTATGCCCTTGTCTGACGGGCAATCCCGAAGGTTTATCACTGCGCGCTGCTGGCGGCTTTCGGCGTACAAGGGGGTGTTTCATGGCTAATCATGTCTGGGGACTGATATCCAATCCGGGTCCCGAATTGCAACAAATCCAGCGTGAGCGGGAAACCGTTTCACATGTGTATTCCCACCATGTTCTTTTAATGGCGCTCATCCCGGTTGTCTGTTCTTTCATCGGAACAACACAACTTGGCTGGAACTTCGGTGATGGCGAGAAGCTGATGGTTTCCATGTTTACCGCGTCTTATATCGCCGTCATTTTCTATGTTCTGATGCTCGCTGCTGTCGCACTGATGGGGCGGATTATCTACGGAATGGCGCGTCGCTATGACAGCCGCCCGACACTCAACAACTGTATCGTCTTTGCCGGCTACGTGGCCACACCCATGTTCCTCAGCGGGGTCGTAGCCCTGTATCCGATGGTCTGGTTATGCCTGTTTGTCGGGCTGATCGGCCTGTGTTACAGCGGATACCTGTTGTATCTCGGCATTCCTAACTTCCTCAATATCGACCGTCGCGAAGGGTTCCTGTTCTCCAGTTCAACACTGGCAATGGGCGTTCTGGTATTAGAGCTGCTTCTGGCTCTGACGGTAATTATGTGGGGTTACGGAACACAGTTATTTTAACTTAATGGCTATCTTACTTGCCATTTTGCCCCCGGGCAGTGCTCGGACTCCTCACGTACTTTATGTACGCTCCGGGTCCTCCGCGCTGTCTGGGAACAAACTGCCTGCGCCGACTACGCCATTCCTCTTTTGAAGGACATTATTCCTGCCAGTTCTTCATCTTACTGGTTTTCCCGATACCCGGATTGAAGGTGTTGGTCGGGTCTGCCTGCCGGTAGAATTCTTTCAAATGTGGTTTTGCCAGATACAAATGGCCGACGTTATGTTCGGCGGGATATTCCGCGCCTTTGGCGTCGAGCAGTTCTAACATCCTGTGTTTCAGCGCCTTGCTGTTTGCGCCTTTTTTGACGATGTAATCCTGATGGAAAACGTGGCACATGAAATGGCCGTAATACAGTTTTGCCACCAGTTGATTGTCGATATCTTCCGGCAATGTCTCGAACCAGTCGCGGTCATTGCGGCGCAGTGCGATATCCAGCGCCAGAATATCTTCCACTTCTTTTTCATGTACCGCGTGATACCGCACGGCGGCACCGGCGGCGGCAAAGCGATGCAGGAAGGCTTTCTTGCCTTCGTCGGCGGAACAGATAAAGAAATCACCCTGACCATCACTAAAGAAACGTGTCAAAAAGGTTCGGGCTTCGTCAATACCGGGGCCGGACATTTTCAGCAGTAAGTGATGTTCAAACCGGTCACGATACTGCTTCATACGCGGTGGCAGATGATTCGGCAGGGCTTTGCTCAGACACTGCATCACGCGGTCGCTGAAATGTTTGGGCAGGAAAGGGACCTTACTGGCGTGTGCATCGAACTTTCCTTTGGCAGTAAACATGTCCGGCATTTTGTCGGTGCCAAGTTTGTCGATCATCAGGAAAGTGTCTTTGCCATAGACTTCGGTGATATCGAAAATATCCCGGTGCATGTATTCCCCTGCCACCGGAAGGTTAGCGAAGTCACGCAGGATCTGGCGGCGTAATTCTGTCAGCACCGCCGTGTCATTGGTGCCGATGTAGAAAACCTGCTGCTGCGTTTCTGCCGGAAACGTATCGAGCCGCACGGCGAAAACCGCCAGCTTGCCCGCACAACCTGAAGCTTCAAATAAACGTCGCTCATCCGCGTTGAAACGCGACGGCGTATCAGCATCCACTTCGCGGACACGTGAGGCATAATCGTGATCCGACGCCAGACGCTGATCATGCTGGATATCGGTTTCCAGATAATCGCCTTTTTCCAGACGAGTCAGGATTTCTTCCGGCGTTTCACCAAGATTAATGCCCAGATGGTTAATCAGCCGCAATTCACCTTGTGCATCGATTTGTGCATAGAGCGCCATTTCAGTATACGCCGGGCCGCGTTTCACCAGCGATCCGCCAGAATTATTACAGATCCCGCCGACCACCGATGCGCCGATGCAGGACGAGCCAATCACTGAATGCGGTTCGCGGTTGTAGGGCTTGAGGATTTTTTCCAGCTTATACAGGGTGCTGCCGGGAAAGCCGATCACCTGATGACCGCCGTCAAGTAACTGGATCGTGTCCAGTTTCAGGGTGCTGAAAATAACAATGTCGCGGTCATAGTCGTCGCCGCTGGGCGTCGAACCTTCGGTCAGCCCGGTATTGGCGGCCTGCATAATGACAATCTTGTCGGCGGCGATGCAGGTTTTGAGCAGTTGCCACTGTTGCAGCAGCGTTTGTGGAAATACTACCGCCAGCGCTTTGCCGCCACCGGAGCGAAACCCTTTGCGGTAGCGTTCGGTGTTGCTGTCGCCGGTTAAAACGTGGCGGCTGCCGGCAATCTCTTTCAGCGTGGCGATGAGTGACTGATTATCCATTTCATCTTCCTTTTTTGATGGGATGCCATCTAATCATAGACTTAAATGATACTTGTTAAGTTAAACGTCATTCGGGATATGGGTTAGGTAATTTCACTTAATCTGTTGCATTTTTGTCATGCGCTGTCCATTAAATCGTCATTGATGTGTCATAAAACTCGCGCTTAATGAACGCCAGATAACCAAAGCAACCGAGAGACAGCATCATGGCGCAAGCTCATCTTAAGCTGGCACAGGCTGAATATCCTCAGACCGGGCCACAGCATCTGAACAAAGTTCTGGACGTCAAAGGCCTGGTGAAATCCTATAAATCGGGTCAGCGTGTCCTGAATGACATCAATTTTGATCTCCACGCCGGTGAGTTCGTGGCGGTAATTGGCCGTTCTGGCGCGGGTAAATCCACCTTGCTGCATGTGCTTAACGGTACGATCCCGCTCACGGATGGCAGCGTAGTATGCCATTACGAAAATGGTGAACAGCAGGAACTGGCCGGGCTTACCGGCAAAGCATTGCGTCGCTGGCGTTCAGGCTGTGGCATGATTTTTCAGGATTTCTGCCTGGTGCCTCGTCTGGATGTCCTGACAAATGTGTTACTGGGGCGTCTCAGCCACACCTCAACGTTCAAATCATTCTTTAACCAGTTCGATGACGAAGACCGCGCCCGCGCCATCTCTTTGCTTGAATGGTTGCACATGCTGCCGCATGCATTGCAGCGTGCCGAAAACCTTTCCGGCGGCCAGATGCAGCGTGTGGCGATTTGTCGCGCGCTGATGCAGAACCCGAAAATTCTGCTGGCCGATGAACCGGTGGCGTCACTGGATCCGAAAAATACCCTGCGCATCATGAATGCGCTGAAAAAAGTCAGCGAAGAGAATATCGCCGTGATGGTCAACCTGCACTCGGTCGAGTTGGTGAAAGATTATTGCACCCGTGTTATCGGCATCGCGAAAGGGCAGATTATTTTCGACGGCCATCCGGACCAGTTAACTGAAGGCATTTTGCACCAGTTATACGGTGAAGAACACGAAGCGATAAACAGTTAAACAATAACGTTATTTATTTTGCAGTGCTTATTTCTACTTTCTCTCAATCTACACAAGGTCATCATTACATGAAGAAGTTATTACGTCTGGCAGTCTTCGTAGCAGGTTCTTTTACTGCAATGCACAGCATGGCAGAAGATGCTCCTAAAGAATTAAACTTAGGTATTCTGGGTGGCCAGAATGCCACCCAGCAAATCGGCGATAATCAGTGTGTAAAAGATTTCTTCGATAAAGAATTAAATGTGGATACCAAACTGCGTAATTCATCCGATTATTCAGGTGTTATTCAGGGGTTATTAGGTAAGAAAGTGGATATGGTATTAAGCATGTCCCCGTCATCTTTTGCTTCGGTTTATATTAATAATCCGAAAGCGGTGGATCTGGTCGGCATTGTCATTGACGATACGGATAAATCCCGGGGTTATCACTCCGTGGTTGTCGTGAAAGCCGACAGCCCGTACCAGAAATTATCTGACCTGAAAGGCAAATCATTCGGTTTCGCTGACCCGGATTCTACTTCGGGTTACCTGATCCCGAACCAGACATTCAAGAAAGAATTTGGCGGCACGACGGATAACAAATACAACAACTTCTTCTCCAGCGTAACCTTCTCCGGCGGCCATGAGCAGGATATTCTTGGCGTGCTGAACGGCCAGTTCGAAGGCGCAGTCACCTGGACTTCAATGATCGGCGACCGCGAAACCGGTTATACCTCCGGTGCATTCAACCGCATGATCCGCATGGACCATCCGGATCTGATGAAGAAAATCCGCATTATCTGGGAATCGCCATTGATTCCTAATGGTCCGATTTTAGTACGCAGCGATTTGCCACCGGCATTTAAAGCTAAGCTGGTGTCTGCCATTAAGAAACTGGATAAAGATGACCACGCTTGTTTCGTAAAAGCAGTGGGCGGCAAACAGCATATCGGCGAAACGTCCCTGGCTGAATATCAGCAGATTATTGATATGAAGCGTGAGCTGACTAAAGGCGGTCGCTAACCCGTAACTCCCTCCCCTGCGAAGGGGAGGGTTGGGGTGGGGTATTAATGGCAACTCAGGAAGCGAAAGCTTTTACCATTATTGTTTTTTTAATACCCCCTCCTGACCTCCCCCTTCGCAGGGGGAGGAATAATGATTATCGCAAATCGGAAATATTATTTTGAACAAAGACTTCAATCGTTATTACCAGCAGATACGCGGTAAACAAAAGCGGGAAGCGCTGATCTGGTCAGGGCTGATGTTGTTGTTATATCTGTGGTCAGGCAATGTTTCCGAACTTAATTTAAAAACGATTATTGTCTCCGCGCCGAGCTTCTTTGATTATATTGGTCAGACGGTGCCGGTATTACACTGGTCATTGTTATTTGCTGACGGTCATACAGAAGGTTCACTGGCGTATTGGGGATATCGTCTCAATATTCAGCTGCCGCTGATTTGGGAAACTATTCAGCTGGCGTTGTCCTCGACGATATTGTCGACGGCGCTGGCAGTCGTGCTGGCTTTTCTCGCCGCCAGCAATACGGATTCGCCTAAATGGGTGAAATTCAGCATCCGTACCTTTGTCGCTTTCCTGCGCACCATGCCGGAACTGGCCTGGGCGGTAATGTGTGTGATGGCGTTTGGCGTCGGTGCCATTCCGGGCTTTATCGCCCTGACGTTACACACAGCCGGCAGTCTGACCAAATTGTTCTACGAATCCATTGAAACCGCATCGGATAAACCGGTGCGCGGACTCAGAGCCTGCGGCGCGGGGCGTTTGCAGCGCATGCGTTTCGCCATGTGGCCGCAGGTGAAACCGATATTCTTATCCTACAGCTTTATGCGCCTCGAAATTAACTTCCGCCAGTCGACTATCCTCGGGCTGGTCGGGGCCGGTGGTATCGGGCAGGAGCTGATGACCTCAATCAAACTGGACCGATATGACCAGGTCAGCATGACCTTACTGCTGATTATTCTGGTGGTGTCGGCGATGGATTTTCTTTCCGGTAAATTGCGCAAACGCGTTGTGGAGGGCACTTTCTGATGTTAACTGATGCGCTCGAACCTCATGTGGTCAGCAGCCTGAAGCAGAAGCACGGGCATCTGTTTGCCGCGCAGCGCCGCTATCTGCGCTACCTCGCGATACTGGCTGTCGTGATTACGCTGTACTACGTCTATTTCTTCAGTTATTTCGGTATTCCATGGAGCGAAGTGGTGCGCGGCACCCGCGAAGTAGGGCGTTATTTCCTGCGGATGTTTGTCTGGCATAACGTTTCCGAATGGCCGTTTATGTATTATTTTTCGCAAATAGCTATCACGCTGGCGATTGTGTTTTCCGGAACCATCACCGCGTCTTTCCTCGCATTGCCACTTTCATTCCTCGCGGCGCGTAATGTGATGTCGACGCCGGTTCTCAGACCCGTTTCCATGGTCATCCGCCGTCTTCTGGATGTTTTACGCGGGCTGGATATGGCGATCTGGGGGCTGATTTTCGTTCGTGCTGTCGGCATGGGGCCGCTGGCCGGTGTGCTGGCGATCGTGATGCAGGATTTGGGCTTACTGGGCAAGCTTTATGCGGAAGGGCATGAAGCGGTAGATCGTTCGCCGAGCCGCGGCCTGCGGGCGCTGGGGGCTTCCCCGCTACAAACGCACCGCTTCGGGATTTTCACTCAATCCTTCCCGACATTCCTTGCGTTGTCGCTGTATCAGATTGAATCCAATACCCGTTCAGCCGCTGTTCTTGGCTTTGTTGGTGCGGGCGGGATCGGTCTGGTGTATGCGGAAAATATGCGTCTGTGGAACTGGGATGTGGTGATGTTTATCACACTGATTTTAGTGGCTATCGTAATGATTATGGACAAGATTTCCGCGATGCTGCGCGCCAAATATATCCTGGGCGAAGAGATTAGTTTATTCGCACCGGAAGAACGGAAAATGAAGCCGCCGGTGGAGCTTTATCGCTCGTAAATGTTAACGGTCGAAACAGAATAAAAGAAGGCGGCATCCGGGATGGATGTCGCCTTTGCTGTTATTGAATCGCCGGGAGTTTACTCGTCGAAATACCAGTAACCCTGATTCACCTGATCCGTTAACAGAGCGACAAATTCAGGATCCTGCAACGCAGCACCCAGCTCTGTTTTACTGATCAGCGTATAGCGGCACAGCGCATCGGCGGCGGCATGTTGCGATGTTTCCAGCGGCTCGCTGTTGACAAAGAAACGTTCGCCGACGTTGAGAACCCGCAGACCGCTCAGGCGCACCAGGCTTTCGCCCTGCATCAGTGCATCGGCAATTTCATGTGATTCGTATGGCGGTTCGGCTGGCGCGATATCCAGTTCATGGCGCGGCGTAGTGGCGAAACGGCCAAACCATTGTTTGAAATCTTCCGGCTGGCTGATCAGCTCAACCATCATCTGGCGCACACGTTCCAGCTCGTAATCTTCTACTTTACCGACGTGGTCGCGCAGCCTGAGATCCGGATCGCTGTAATGGCTGCCGCCCAGATCGTTTTCCAGCGCGTAGTCAGCAAAACTGCTGATGAAATCGCGGCTGTTAGGGCCACGGAAACCGACGGAATAGTTGAGGGCGGTTTCATGGGTAAAGCCGTCGTGCGGGAAGCCCGGCGGAATATACAGAATGTCGCCAGGTTCAAGGTCTTCATCAATGATTGGCGTGAACGGATCCACATGCAGTAACGCCGGGTGCGGACAGAACTGACGCATCGGCAGAGCATCGCCCACGCGCCAGCGGCGGCTGCCCATGCCCTGGATGATAAACACGTCATACTGATCGATGTGCGGGCCGACACCGCCGCCGGGCACGGAATACGAAATCATCAGGTCGTCTAAACGCCAGTCCGGCAATACGCGAAAAGGTTTCACCAGTTCTGCCGCAGGCAAATGCCAGTGGTTTACGGCCTGTGCCAGCAGTGACCAGCCGGTTTCACCCAGTCCGTCGAAATCTTCAAAAGGACCGTTACTTGCCTGCCATTCACCATCTTTATGGCTCACCAGACGGCTGTCCACTTCCGGCTCCATCGCCAGACCGGCTAATTCGTCTGGAGAGATTGGATCAACAAAATTTGAGAACGCTTTTTTGATAACAACAGGTTTTTTTTGCCAGTATTTTTCTAAAAATTCCGGCCAGTCCAGATTGAGTTCATAAGCCATGTGATTTACCCGTGGGAAGACAAACGGGTCTGATTATAGAGAGGCGGTGCTTGAGCGCGCTTTGTCGTGGGTCAAGGCTTGGTAAATGAGGGAGAAAGGAAAAGTGCGGAGAGAGGAAAAAATCCCCCTCCGCAGGGGGAGAAGAAGCATCAGGACTTCGCGGCCAGCACCACCAGTTTCTGGTTCACAAATTCTTTGATACCGAGATCAGAGAGTTCGCGGCCGAAGCCCGAGCGTTTCACACCACCGAAAGGCAGTTCAGCAGCGGTATCCGTCGGTGAATTGACGTATACCATACCGGTTTCAATCTGGCTCGCCAGCTTACGGGCGCGGGTCAGATCGGTGGTAAACAGCGAACCGCCGAGGCCGTAATGTGAGTCGTTGGCAAGTTTCACCAGTTCCTCATCATTTTTCACCACGTACACCTGTGCGACCGGGCCAAAGAACTCTTCGAAATAGGCCGGATTATCGCGGGTAATGTGCGTCAGAATCGTTGGCTCAAAGAAGTTGCCCGGATTGTCTGCCACCTTTTTACCGCCAAAGTGCAGTTTCGCCCCGTGTTTCACGGCATCATCCACTTGTTTGCTCAGCGTTTTCACCGCTTCCGCGGAGGACAACGGTCCCAGTGTGGTGGATTTATCCAGCGGATCGCCGATTTTAAGTGCCTTAAAGTGTTCGGTGAATTTTTTAAGGAATTCATCGGCGACTTTTTCATGAATAATGAAGCGCTTGGCCGCCGTACACACCTGTCCGGCATTGGAGACACGGGCCTGCGCACCGGCTTTGGCGGCTTTATCGATATCCGCATCATCGAGTACGGCAAACACGTCATTCCCGCCGAGTTCCAGCGTCGATTTCTTCAGCTTGGATGCCGCCCGTGAAGCCACGACCGCACCGGCTTTCTCCGAACCTGTCAGCGCGACACCCTGAACGCGGTCATCATCAATGATGGCACTGACCTGATCCTGAGAAATAAACAGGTTGGTATAAGCGCCTTTTGGGGCACCCGCTTCGGTAACCAGTTTCTCAAAGGTTTCCGCACAATGAGGAACGATACTGGCGTGTTTGACGACCACGCTGTTACCTGAGGCAAGATTCGGTGCCAGTACGCGCATTAACTGGTAAAACGGGAAATTCCAGGGCTCGACGGCCATGATCACCCCAATCGGATGATGCTCGACCCAGGCTTCGCCGAGATCGGATTTATACGGCACAGGTTTGAGAAATTCCTCGGCGTTTTCGGCATAGAATTTCGCAATATCCGCGCAAATCTGCACTTCGCCACGGCTCTG
Source organism: Rahnella sp. WP5 (assembly GCF_000745615.1). Classification (NCBI taxonomy): domain Bacteria; kingdom Pseudomonadati; phylum Pseudomonadota; class Gammaproteobacteria; order Enterobacterales; family Yersiniaceae; genus Rahnella; species Rahnella sp. WP5. The sequence continues at coordinate 540,337 of NZ_KN050721.1, forward strand.
GCCGATGAGTTTCCCCATTTCTACACTGACCACTTCCGCCAGTTCATCGACACGGGAAGCCATCAGTTCGGACAATTTATGCAGCACGTTAACGCGTTGCTTAATATCGCCCTGACCCCAGTCAGATTTGTATAAAGCATGGGCGGCAGAGAGCGCCTCTTCAACCTGCTGATCGTTATGTGTTTGATATTCTTTGATGAGCTTATTGTTGAACGGATTTATCGTTTGATATGGCATATGTTGCTCCTTGTTTTGTGGCGTGTCGTCGAAAACAACGGCACGTTGGAATTGAGGTGCGTGCGCCTTTCTGCGTTCTCAACAGAACATTAAGCATAGTCGAAAAAACGTGACCGCTGTCCCACAGACATCTCATGCAACACAACGGTATGGCGTGTGTTGCCCGCATTCTCACCTGGCCCTGCCATACGTGCGCTGCAGCCTGTCTCTAAGAACAATCGGCTTTACGCAACTTTGCGAGCGGCTGTTAATGAATTGTTTTCAGCAAGCGATTGATAAATTTACCGCTCACTTTTATGCTGGCTTTCCTTCCTTTTCCCGACATTGAGAAACTCATGAAGCTTGATGCGATTCCGTTTTGCACGACTGACTGGAGTGATGTCACGCCGACGCAGCATCCGGGTGATAACGGCATGGCGCTGTGGCGTACACAAAAATTTGGCGATATCCGTGTGCGTATCGTTGAATATTCACCTGGCTATGAGGCTGATCACTGGTGCAGTAAAGGCCATGTTTTGTTCTGCCTGGAGGGGGAGCTTCATACGCGTCTTGAGGACGGACGGAATTTCACCTTATCGCCGGGCATGAGTTATCAGGTGGCGGACAATGCTGAAGCACACCGTTCATCCACACCAATTGGCGCGAAACTGTTTGTTGTTGATTAGTCGTGGTTGTTTATAGAAACGTTCGCCGTCCGCTGAGGCTGGCGACAAGGAGCAGCAGGTGAGTAAATTACGGGTTGGTATTATTTTCGGTGGTAAATCGGCAGAGCATGAAGTGTCACTGCAGTCGGCAAAAAACATTGTGGATGCGATTGATAAACAACGCTTTGATGTGACATTGCTTGGCATTGATAAGAAAGGGGAATGGCATATTAATGATGCCAGTAACTACCTGATCAATGCTGAAAATCCGTCGCTGATTGCCCTGAACCGCTCGAATAACCAGGTTGCACTGATCCCCGGTCAGACTGAGAATCAGTTAATTGAGACTCACAGTGCCAGCGCGTTGTCGCAAGTGGATGTGATCTTCCCGATAGTGCACGGAACGCTGGGGGAAGACGGTTCCTTGCAGGGGCTGCTGCGCATGGCAAATATTGCCTTCGTGGGGTCTGGCGTGCTGGGTTCCGCCGTGAGCATGGATAAAGATGTCACCAAGCGTTTGCTGCGCGATGCCGGTCTGGCGGTTGCCCCGTTTGTGTGCCTGACGCGTGCGAACCGTCAGAAAAATACCTTTGCCAGTGTTTCGCAACAACTCGGTCTGCCGCTTTTTATCAAACCGGCGAATCAGGGCTCATCGGTGGGCGTCAGTAAAGTCAGTGATGAGGATGGCTATCAGCGTGCGCTGGATGAAGCCTTCAGCTTCGACCACAAAGTGCTGGTGGAATCGGCCATTAAAGGTCGTGAAATTGAATGCGCTGTGTTGGGTAACGATCACCCGCAGGCCAGTGTGTGTGGCGAAGTGATCCTGCACGACGAGTTTTATTCCTACGATACCAAATACATCAACGAATCCGGTGCTTCCATTGCGGTTCCGGCTGATTTACCCCGTGAGACCCACGACCGTATCCGCGCCATTGCCTTGCAGGCATTTCAGGTGCTGGAATGTCGCGGCATGGCGCGTGTGGACGTTTTCCTGACAGAACAGGGCGATGTCGTCATCAATGAAATCAATACATTGCCGGGCTTCACCAACATCAGTATGTATCCGAAACTCTGGGCAGCCAGCGGGTTAAGTTACAGTGAGCTGATCACCCGCCTGATTGAGCTGGCGCTCGAGCAACATCAGCAGGATAACCAACTGAAGAGTTCTGCCAACTGATTATTCGAATTTTGCATTGAGATGAAAAGGCAGGGAGAAATCCCTGCCTTTGTCGTTTTCTGATTACGCTCTGTAGTGCCAGAGTAAGATAACAACCCCGGTCAGGCTGGCGATTGACACACTATAAAGCGCGCCGGTTGCCCCGATGCTATCAGCCAGTAAACCGGCGGCGCCGGTGGCAAAAGCGCTCACCATAACTTGTCCGCGCCAGGCCAGAGCGCTGGCTGTGGTGACCTGCCTGCCCGCAAAATTTTGCAGCACGCCGAAAGTCCCTAATGTAAACACCACATTCGAGGCCAGATGAGCACCGAAAATCAGCATCAGACTGGCCACCGGCCAGGTGGAGAGGGGAGAAAGCAGAAAATATCCGCCCAGAAACAACATCAGGCATAGCAATAACCGTCCGTTGCTGGCGCTGTAACGGCGGAGTTTGTCGGCATTGAGCAATAACGGCCCGCAAAGTTGTCCCAGGCTACGGGAGAACAACAAAGGGAGCGCCAGACCTGTGGCTTCTTCAGGGCGGATTTGTTGCGCCAGTGCGGGCAATAATGCCATCGCGGGTGAACCGACGGCGGCGAGCGCCGGTAGCAGCAAGACGCTTCGTTTCTGTAGCGGTGAGTAATTTTTCCAGCGCAGTGACGCGGGTACGGCGGAATCAGCGGGCGTTGTGTCGGCGCATCTGGCCTGAAATATTTTCCGGGTGATCAGAAGCAAAATGGCAGATGCGGCAAAACTCAGGGCATCAAGCAGCAGAATGCTGAGTGGCGAAACAACATTGAACAACAAAACCCCTGTGCCGGTGCCGAGCATGACCTGCGCCGCGAAGATCAGCGTTTCCATTGCCGTCGCTGCCGGTAACTCATCAACACTCAGCCCGCGTTTGAATAACAACGTGAGCGCCGGATAACTCATCCCGCTGAGCAACGCCTCGGCAGACTGAACAGCCAGCAACGCGGAAATATTGTGTGACAGCAAGCCGTACAGCGGAAATATCAATGCCACCATGCCGAGAATTTCGGTCAGGATCAAAATCTGCAGCGGCGACATTTTTCTGCACAGGCGTTCGCCCCACAGACTTCCGATAAAGCCGGGCAATGTTGCCAGCATATAAGCGAAAGTCAGCGTAGCAGGGGAGGCGTTCCAGCGCAGCAGTTGACCAAAAACCACCACCTGCGTCAGGCCATTACCCAGAGATGATAAAATAAAGGCAAAGCCCAGCAGCCGCAGCCAGCGATGGCTGCGCAGTGCGCGTATGAGCGCAATTAATAACGAATTCATGAAAGGGATTCTCATCAGAAATAACAGAAACCCCGAATTGCCCGCAGGCAACAGGGAGAAGAAAAACTGTCAGTGATGAGAGTTCGTTACATTGGGAAAGAGGGCCTTAAGGAAATAGAAGAGAAAAATGTAGCACAAGGTCAGGCGGGCAGGGGGCATTCAGAGAAATTTTTCATAAAACACAGACACGAAAAAGGCGGCAAACGCCGCCTCTTCTGCTTACTGCTTTTTACTGCTTACTTCAGCTTATTTATACAGTTCAGCTGTGCCGTACAGATGGTTATCACCTGAAGCACCGATGATACGGTAAGAGCTTGCACCGGCTTCGCTGGCTTTAGCATTCAGTTTGTCCTGCAGGCTGCTCAGGCTGTTACCTGATGTTGCGCTGACCACACCAATTGCCTGCTGACCTGCCGGTGCGGACTGAACTTCAGTCGCTGCCAGAGTCGAGAATGAAGCGGTAGCCAGTGCGATTGCAGCAAGAGTCATTGTTACGTTTTTCATGTTATTTTCCTCATTTCGTTTTTTTTGAGCTTTGCCAGGCGTTGTCATCAACGTTCATTTAATGTGCAAAGCTGTCTTCTGTCCGATACAACATCTAGCTTATTAATCGTTAACTAAATGCTGTTGTACCCTTAAATTGCTTATTCTTGTGCTTATTTATACAGCTCAGCAGTACCGTACAGATGGTTTTCACCTGAAGCACCGATGATACGGTATGAGCTTGCACCCGCTTCGTTGGCTTTTGCATTCAGTTTGTTCTGCAGGCTTGATAAATCGTTGCCTGAAGAAGCACTTACCACACCAATTGCTTGTTGACCTTCTGGTGCAGACTGAACTTCAGTCGCTGCCAGGGTAGAGAATGAGGCGGTAGCAAGCGCAATTGCAGCTAAAGTCATAGTGATATTTTTCATGATGGTCTTCCTTTTTATCTGTTTATCAGCAGGTGATTATTAGGTCCGACTGTTATTTCTTAACAGTTGATAAGTAAATGTTAGACCTGGATCACATTCTGTGCAACTCATTTATTTATTAATCGTTAACTTATTGTGCGGAACAATCTGCTAACGAAATCTTCAGGCCTTATTTATACAGCTCAGCAGTACCGTACAGATGGTTTTCACCAGAAGCACCGATGATGCGGTATGAGCTTGCACCGGCTTCAGTGGCTTTCGCGTTCAGTTTTGACTGCAGTGTGCTCAGGTCACCGTTTGAAGAGGCGCTGACAGTACCGATAGTTTGTTCACCCGCAGGTACAGACTGAACCTCAGTCGCCGCCAGGGCAGAGAAAGAGGCGGTAGCAAGTGTCAGTGCTGCGATTGTCATTGCGATAGTTTTCATGATGTTAATTCCTGTTCGTCAATTTTTTATTCGGGGTGCCTTATTCAGGAACCTCAGTTTCGGGTCAACGTTAGTTATTAGTTAACGTTCGATAAGTAAATGATAGGGAGTGTTGAGAGTTTGTGCAAGATATTTTTTTAATGACCGTTAACTAATCGTGCTGTGATGAATGTCACGCTAAACGCGGTTTTTGTTTTCATTTTGTTAAATGAATGTTTTTAAAATGATTCGCGATAAGAATTGAAAATCCTTTATGCATAATTTTGCTGAATGAATCTTTAATGATCGCTAAGTTAATGGTTGGTTCTGGCCAGCGAGGGTGATAAAACATGGGGCGGCCAGGAAAAAGATAAGGCGACATAAGCCGCCTTATCGTGATTCCTGCCCTGATGATCTGTCGTCAGGCTCCGCGGCCATTAGTAATAAACAGAAGCGGGCTGATGACCAGAGGTTGAAGGCGCAGGTGGCTGAGTGGGAGAAGTAGGAATACGGCCCTGTTCGATTTTTTTGTTCGTACAGGTGGCCGGGTTACAGAAGTTACTGTCACCGGTCACATTGACCATCCGCACTTCCTGACTCTGCAAAGGCATCATGATAACCTGCTGTGCGGCAACATTGGCAACCGGTACAGCGGTTAATGCCAGAACTGCAAGAAGGATTTTAAAGTTACTCATGATGTTACGTCCTGAATGTGTTGTCTGCAAAAGGCTTATAAAAGCGTTTTAGTTGTGCAGCTTTGCGGGTTTGAGTGATTTTCTTATCGCTCGATAATTAAATGATAAACTCCGCTGGACTTGTGCGCAACTATTTTTAATAATGATCGTTAAGTTATTTCTATAACTATTTTAATAACCATAATCACAATGGTGATGGAAGGAGGGTGTATGAGCACTGAACAGACGGCTTTGGTCCGGAAAAGTCGCGGTCGCCCAAAACAGTTCGATCGTGGAACTGCTCTGAGCAAGGCCTTGAATTTATTCTGGCGCCATGGTTACGAGGCCACTTCATTAGCCGATCTGGTCGAAGCAACCGGTGCAAAAGCGCCAACTTTGTATGCCGAATTTGGTAACAAAGAAGGGCTTTTCCGCGCAGCCGTTGAACATTATCTGAAAAACTTTTACGAAAAGAGCTCATGTTTACTGAGCAGAACAGATTTGTCCGTTGAGGATACGGTTGGGCGCTATCTGCGTGCCATCGTTGAGCTGTTTACCGACTGCGACACGCCAAGTGGCTGCTTTATGATCAGCGCATCATCCGGGATGTCTTCATCTTCTGCGGATATTGCCGAAATGCTGCGTGCGCGCCACCTTTCGCAGGAACGCACTCTGTTTGAATATTTCGAGAAGAAAAAACAGAGCGGTGATTTGACTGCGGTAACCGACAGCGCGCTGCTGGCGAAATACCTGGCCTGCACCATTCAGGGCTTCTCCGTACAGGCCCGTGACGGCGCAAGTTCTGATGAACTCAACCGGCTGATTGACGTGGTCATGAATCTGTGGCCGGAGCTGACCAAAGCCACGGTTGTCAGCAAAGCCGCACATTAATCACTGAGTTAAGATAATTGTTAAGAAAGAGAATAGAACGTCAGGTGCTGAGTCTTTCGGGCCTGGCGTTAGGCGGTATAGACTTTGAGAATCCGCCGGGTGACCCGGGACTGTTTGGCCCTGACAGCATCACCTGGCGAATTCACGGAGACTTCTCATCCATGCTTTGTGGCGGCGTCAGTGCCTTATTGCTGCAAATGCTTCATCCGCTGGCGCTTGCCGGTGTCTGGGATCATTCCTCATTTCGTGAAGATATGCTCGGGCGACTTCGTCGCACCAGTCAGTTCATTTCCGGGACGACTTTTGCGCCTGTTAATGACGCCAACGCGTTAATCGAAAAAGTAAAATCCATTCATTTGCGGGTGACCGGTACCGATGCTTACGGCACACCTTATGCGGCCAGCGATCCGGATTTACTGGTCTGGGTGCACGTAGCCGAAGCGTACAGCTTCCTGCAATCGCATCTGCGTTATCGCAATCCTGCGCTCAGCCTGGCCGATCAGAACCTTTATTATCAGGAGTTTTCCCGTGTGGCGAAAAGCCTGGGGGCGGCAAATGTGCCGGAGAGTGTCGATGCGGTAGAAGCTTATTTGCAGGCGATGCGCCCGCAGTTGCGCTGCGATGAACGGACGCTTGAAGTGGTAAGATTATTGCAGAATGCACCCGCGCCGAGCCGTCTGGCCAGGCCGGTGGGCAGCCTGATGATTCAGGCTGGCATTGAATTATTGCCTGAGTGGGCAGCCATGCAACTGGGGATTCCCCTTTCCCCGCCGAAGCGCCGGAGGATTCGTTTCGCCACCCGTTGCATTTCAGGGGTATTGCGCTGGGCGGTGAGAAACGGCTCATGGCACCGGGCCATGCGCCGTATGGGGCGTCTGCACTGACCGTTAAAGATGCGGATAAACGCCCGGACCGATCGGCAGACCCAGCAGATACCAGCCCACCAGCATCAGCAGCCACACCACGAAAAACACAATCGGATACGGCAGCACCAGCGAATAATAGGTGCCGAGTTTCGCCTCTTTGTTGTAGCGTTGCAGGAACCCGAGGAACAGCGGCACAAATGGCGACATCGGCGCGAGCGGGATCACCGAAGAATCCGCGACGCGGAACACGATTTGCGCGAACGCCGGATGGAAACCGAGCAGCATAAACATCGGCACAAATATCGGTGCCAGAATCGACCAGATGGCCGAGCCGCTGGCGATAAACATACACAGCAATGCCGACAGGAAAATCAGGCCGAGAAACGCCGGGATGCCGGTCATGCCTAAGTTTTCCAGCACATCCGTCAGCCCGATCGCCATGAATTTCCCCATATTACTCCAGTTGAAAAACGCCACAAACTGGGAGAGCGGGAACACCATCACAATAAAACCCGCCATGGATTTCATCGGATCCACCAGCAAATCCGGCACGTCACTGGCGCTGCGGATCTGCTTCGTGACCATGCCGTAAGGCACTGAAATCACGAAAAAGAACAAAATAATCAGCGGCACTATGCCCTGAATAAACGGCGAAGGGATGATGCCGCCGGTTTTCGGATTGCGCAGCGGCGCGGCTTCCGGCACCACCAGCAAGGCCACCAGGGCGATAAACACCAGCGCTGCAATGCCGCTCGCCATCAGGCCACGGTTTTGTTCCGGCGTCAGCTTTTTCATCTCTTCGTTACGCTCGCCGTGATACACCGGCAGGCGCGGTTCAACGAATTTATCGGTCAGAATGGCACCCACGATGGTCAGCAAAATCACCGAGGCTGCCATAAAGTACCAGTTGTCGATCACACTGACCTGAACCGCCGGATTAATCGCCTTTGCCGCCTCGGTACTCAGACCGGATAACAACACATCGGTGGTCACAATCAGCAGGTTAGCCGTGAAACCGCAGCCCACACCGGCGATAGCCGCCAGTAAACCAGCCACGGGATGACGTCCGACTGCGAGGAAAATCAGCGCGCCCAGCGGCGGCATCACCACCAGTGCGGCATCCGACGAAATGTGGCTGAAGAAGGCGATAAAAATCACCATATAGCTGGCGTAACGGGCGTTTACTTTGGACGCCATTTTGTACATCAGGCTTTGCAGCAGCCCGACGCGCTCCGCCAGTCCGGCACCAATCACCAGCGCCAGAATCGAACCGAGCGGGGTAAATCCGCTGAAATTTTTAATGACGTTCGGCAAAATCCACTGAATACCTTCCACACTCAGCAGGTTTTTTACATGGATGACCTCACCGTTGGTTGGGTTTACTGCCGTAATATTCAGCCATGAAATCACCGCACTGGCGACCATCAGCACGGCGATCAGGTAAACAAATAACAAAAACGGGTTGGGAATTTTATTCCCCACACGTTCAACCCACTGAAGAAATCCCCCCGGACTCTGGCCGGAATCTTGCGCCTGAATACTCATCTGTTAACCCTCTGTCGTGTTTGTCTTTTTTATATTTATGCCGCTCATCCGTGCCGGAACGGGACGCGAATGAGCGGTTTACATCATTAACTGACACCCGTGATTTATTTCAATGGCGAAGGTTTTACGCCTGCCGGGATCGGGCACTGATACGGGCGTCGTGCACGTTGTGCATCGCGCTCTTTCTGACAGGCCGCCAGTAAATCCGGCCGGGTGAACAGGTCTATCGCGGTCGATGACATGATTTTCGCTGCCAGACACATGCCTTTATGGGCGATGGAGGTCCGCCCCTGCGACACAATCTGCCAGGTATGCAGCGGCGAACCGACGGCAAAACACGGGCTGAAACACTGCGCCGTCGGCACCAGCCAACTGACATCACCGACGTCCGTCGAACCGTAGAGGATATTGCCGTTCGGGGCATACGGAGCAACAGAGTCTGTCAGCGGGGAATGGCGCAGGGTTTCGGCGAATTCCACGCCTTCCGCGCCGCTGGTACGGGAGATATTCAGCAGATTGTTTTCGATATCCTGTTCGCTCAGCGTGGCATGAATCGACGCCGCAAACGCCCGCTCTTCGGCGGTGTAATGCGGAGTGCCGAAAGCCTGCACATACTGATACATGGCGCTTTCCAGTGTGCGGTTGGGCACGTAGTTGGAACAGGCCTTGTCAAAGCGCATCGACATTTTTGTGCCGGTCATCAGCGCCGCACCTTTGGCAATATCCACTACGCGGTCGAAAATCGCCTGCGCCTGATCCATTTGCGGCGCGCGTACCAGATACAGCACTTCGGCGTCTGCCTGCACCACGTTGGGCGAAATCCCGCCCGCGTTGGTGATCGCGTAATGCAGGCGCGCTTCCTGAATGATGTGTTCGCGCAGGAAGTTCGCGCCGGTATTCATCAGCGTCAGGGCATCCAGCGCGCTGCGACCCAGATGTGGCGCGGCGGCGGCGTGTGAGGACACGCCTTTAAAGCTGAACGACGCCTGAATATTGGCCAGCGTCTGGTTGCTGAACATGCCGCTGTAGGTTTCCGGATGCCAGGTCAGCGCGGCATCGACGTCATCGAACAACCCTTCGCGCGCCATAAAGGTTTTGCCGGATCCGCCTTCTTCGCCCGGACAGCCGTAAAAACGCACCGTGCCCTGAATGTTTTCACGTTCCATCCAGGCTTTTACGGCCAGCGCGCCACCGAGTGCCGCCGTGCCGAGCAGGTTATGGCCGCAGCCGTGGCCGTTACCGTTTTCCACCAGTGGCTGCGCTACATCGCAACCGGCTTTCTGGCTTAAACCGGCCAGCGCGTCGAATTCGCCGAGCAGAGCGATCACCGGTTTGCCGCTGCCGAAGCTGGCGATAAATGCCGTTTCCATGCCACCCACGCCGCGCTCAACGGCAAATCCGCTGGCGTCGAGTTTGTCGGCCAGTAATGCAGAAGAGAAGGATTCGACAAAGCGGGTTTCAGGATGATCCCAGATGGCATCGCTGATTTCTGCCAGCGCGGGTTGCTGGTTATCGATGAAATCATTGATGAAATTCACGACGTTCTGTTGATGTTGCACTTGCGACGTCATCAGCGTTCCCCTTTGAATTCAGCGATATTCAGCGCCAGTGCCGCCAGGGTTTTAATGCCCTGAGACATCACTTTTTCATCGAAATCAAACAGTTCATTGTGATGACCCGCGCTCAGATCAGTGCCGAAAATGACATAAGAGGCTTCGCCGCCGCGGGCTTTTACGCGCTCCATCATATAGGTGGCATCTTCCGAACCCGCTGCGCCTTCCTGACGGTCGATAATCTGCTCAAACTCGCCGAGTTTTTCCGCCTGACGGTGGATGTAATTCACCCAGGCGGGCGTCGGCGTGCTGCTTTGCGCCGCGCCCATCAGTTTGATGTCGAATTTCACCTGATGCATTTCGGCTGCGCCGGAAATCACTTTCAGCGCCTGCTGATAAATAAATTCGTTCACCTCATTGGTGGTGCCACGCGTTTCTACTTTCATCGTGGCGCTGGAAGGCACCACATTGCGCCCGGTACCTGCCTGTAAAACGCCGACATTAATGCGTGAATCACCGCCACTATGACGCGGGATCGCATGCAAACCCAGTGTTGCCTGCGCCGCCGCCAGCAGGGCATTGCGGCCATCCTCCGGCTTACCGCCCGCATGTGAGGCCACGCCGGTGAAGTGCACGTCGAGCTTGGTCGTTGCCATAAAAGTATCGTTACCGCAGACGATGTGATTAGCCGGTACGCCGGTGCCGATATGCACGGCGGTGAAATATTGCACGTCGTCCACCACGCCCGCTTCAACCATGGATTTCGCGCCGCGCGTGCCTTCTTCGGCAGGCTGGAAAATCAGCTTGATGGTGCCGCATAGCTGGTCGCGAACCTGCATCAGCACGTCTGCCAGCCCCAGGCCAATGGTGGTGTGACCGTCGTGACCGCAGGCGTGCATCATGCCGTTATTGGCCGAAGCAAACCCGTCGCGGAACGGGCGGTGCTGTTCTTCCTGTACTTCGTTTAAATCCAGCGCGTCCATATCCACCCGAAAACCCATTACCGGGCCGGGACGACCGGTTTCCAGCGTGGCGACAATCCCGGTGAAACCACCGGAGAAATGCGGCATCCAGCGGGCAATCGCGCCTTGTTCCAGTGCGCGCTGCTCCTGTTCGGCCAGCACGGCAGCGGAAGGCAGCCCCATACGCGAATCAGCGTCGATAACTTCTTTGCCGAGTTGCAGTGAATAGCCCAGTTTTTCCAGATGATCGGCCACCAGCGTGGAGGTACGAAATTCCAGCCAGCCGGATTCGGCGTATTTATGCAGATCACGACGTTGCTTTTGCAGGGAAGGGAACAGCTTTTCTACACGTTCAGAAATCTCATTAACCATCACGGACTCTCTTTTTACACAGACATGCAGGCTTTCCGCACAGCGGCAGAAAGGAGGAAATCAAAGCTTCGGGAAGTGCAGACCCGCACGCAGAAAGCGGCGAAAGGTGGCCTGATATGATTTTCAATGTACATAAAGCGTTCAGGGCATATAAGATGCCAAAATCTTCTTAGTGATAATCAGGGGTTATCAAAGAATCTCATGCCATCACAAATAAAAATGCATCAGTTGCGGGCGTTTGTTTCGGTCGCACGTCAGGGCAGTATTCGTGCCGCCAGCCGGATGCAGAATCTTTCACAGCCCGCGCTGACCAAATCAATTAAAGAACTGGAAGAAAATCTGGGGGCGAGGTTATTTGTCCGTCGCCGTCAGGGCGTGACGCTAACTGATTGTGGTGACGCGTTTTTTAAGCGCGCAAGCCTGATTCTGGAAGAGCTGCGGGTGGCGCAGGAAGACATCGCTCAACGCCTCGGCGGGACCAGCGGCAGGGTCAATATCGGCGTCGGGGCCAGCATTGCCCGCACCATCATGCCGGAAGTCATTGACCGTTTTCACCGTGAATTCCCCCATGTGAAGGTGCGGATTGCCGAGGGACAACTGGTATCAATGATCCCGGAGCTGCGTCAGGGCGAGCTGGATTTCACCGTGAATACCTATTATCAGGGACCCTTTGATAACGAACTGTTATATGAAAAGCTTATGGATAAAGAGTATCGCGTGGTGGCAAGGCGTGGTCATCCGATGCAGCATGCCCGTTCGATGCAGGAGCTTTTGCATTGCGACTGGACGATGCCGACGCCACGCGGCAGCTATTACAAACTGCTCAGCGAAGTGTTCAGCGAAATGGATGCCGAGCCGAATATCAGCGTGATTTGCGAAACTTTTATGTCCTGCACCAGCCTGATCGCCAAAACCGATTTTCTCAGCGTGTTGTCCGTCGATGTCATTAACGATCCGGTGATCGGCCAGAGTCTGGTCGCGCTGGATCTTGATCTGCCGCTGCCGAAAGCCACGTTCTATCTCATTCAGCGACGTGATACCACGCTGACGCCGATGGCCGCGCATCTGGCGCAGCTGTTTCGGATGTATTGCCGCTGATGTTGATATTTTGACAAAAAAGCACCTGTTTTAATGATTTATCGGGGATTTTTGGGAATATTGCCCGTTATCGGCCTGGCTTATCCGTTCTACACTGACCATCACAGGGAATAATAAGCTTCCTGATATTGTTGAGGTCATATGCGCCAGTCCGACATTGTTGCTGAAGTCAGTAACGACAAACAAACCCTGACCGCGCTGGTCGAGCAGGATAACCGCGTGGTGTATTTCTATATTTTCGCCCGCGAAGATTTGCGCGACCGCTTTCCGAAAATGCGCGCCTGCTGGGTACGTAATCTGGTACCCGCACCACTGAACGATGACACAGAGGCAATGGAGCAGGGGATTGCCCCGATGCTGGCGGCGCAATACTGCCGCAATCTGGAGGGTGAAGCGCCGCTGGATCCTGCACAAATTCAGATCCTCTGGAATGAAAGCGATGACGGCGCGGCGTTGTGGTATCAGGGATTATTGCTGGCGGTGATCCCCGGCTGGAGTTTGTATATCGACCATTCGGTGTGTTATTCCGCCGGCTGCATTAAACAGAATCCGCTGACCTTCCCGCTGGGTTCTGCCTCGACCAACACGCAATGTGAACTGGCAGAAAAGACCCGCCTGTTCTGGCGTGACTGGCAAAATGAATTCAGCAATCCGTGGCCGAAAATCCAGCGCAAGCTGCTGGAATCCTACGAAGATCGCTTTGGCTCATCACTGAAATATTATCTGATCAATCAGGGCAACTGGCCGCCAATGGCGATTTCCCAGCATGAAGACGAAGAAAACTATTACTTCTTCACGGTCGGCATGAGTATCCGTCCGATGCCGCAAATTGATATTGTTTTCAACGATGAAGCAGAAAAGCATCGTCGCATCGAACTCGCATTTTCGGTCGGCAAAGAATATGTGACGGAAGAAAATGCCGTGCAGATGGCCAGCGCGTTATCCGGTTATGCACAGATTCCCTGGACGACTCTCAGCTGGTTGGGTGAAGGCCACACGCTGATGTCGCCGATGGCACCGCTCGGCTTTGAAGGACACGTGATTTCCTCCGCATTATGCGGTCCGGCAGACAAAATGCGTCTGCCAAAAATTTACGGGGATCCGGTGAATCTGTTTTGGGTCAGTCCGGTGTTTACCAGCGAACTGGAGTTTGCGCAGGCCAGACCGAATGGCGGATTTGAACTGGTCGCCGCGATGATCAAGAACGATATCGGGTATGTGTTTGCGCCGAGAAGTGCGGTGGTCTGATGTCACTCTCTCAGTTTTCTCACAGAGATGAGTAAGAATACCGATCTGCTCCCTCCCCTGCGAAGGGGAGGGTTGGGGTGGGGTATTAAAGAAGAATCAAAGAGTTGAAGAGTGCAGTACCTATTGTGTTGTCTTTAAAACCCCCTCCCAGCCTCCCCCTTCGCAGGGGGAGGAGCAAGGCAAAAACCTAAACCGGTTTAATTTCCTGCTGAAAATCCTCAGCATCCACATCATATCCCGACGGTTCCCAGCGTACCGCTGTCAGTACGATTAAGCCTGCCAGTGGCGCTAAGGCGATCACCCAGAACACGCCGGTGCCGAGTGCGGCGGAAAGCACCGGAAACAGGAACAGTGAAAGGGTGGAGCTGGCGCGCATCAGCGTCTGATTGAAGCCGACACCCATGCCGCGCAGTGATGTCGGGTAGCTCAGTGACGCAAATGTCATGGTGTGCGATCCCGGACCGAAGCCCTGACCGAACAGGAATAACGCCAGCATGGCGATGGAAATTGCGGCTTCGCCACCGTCTGCCGGGCGGCCTACCAGTGCCAGACCGATCATCGCCACCAGCTGGCAGGCGTAACCGGCGTAGGTCATTTTCCATGCACCAAATTTCGACACATACCGTACCGCAATCAGACCACCGACAAAGGCGAAGCACAGGTTCAGGCCGAGCGAGAACAGAATGGTGCTGATCATCGATTGTTGCAGGAAGCTGGATAAAATCACCGGTAACCCGAATGCCACAGCGTTATAGGCAAATGACGAGGCCACCGCCGTCACGGTCGCCAGCACGGTGCGCCGCAGATAAATGCCCTGCAACAGCGTGCCGTAGTTACGCCATGCGGCTTTGCGCACTTTCACCTGCGGTGTTTTGTCCGCATCTTCAGCCACTACCGCATTGATGTTGTAAGACTTTCTCAGGATCGCCGCAGCACTTTGCAGGTCGCCCTGATTGGCCGCCCAGACCGGCGATTCATTCATATAACGGTGACGGATAGCGATAATCAGAATCGCAGGCACTGCGCCGAAGCCGAGGATCAGACGCCACAACCAGTCGGTGTGCGTGGCAGGCAGTACTGCGTAAAGCAGCAGCACCAGCAGATACGAGACGCTGATCGCCGCGTACCACGTCGGGCACCACATTGCCACGCGCGAGGCTTTATTGCCGCGCCCCTGAAGTTTTGAGAACTCCGCAAGAAATGCCATCGCCACCGGTAAATCGATGCCGACGCCTAATCCCATCACGAAGCGCGACCCGCCGAGCACCCATTCGTTGGGTGCAAAGGCGCAGGCCAGCGCGGCAATCACGAAGAAGAACATATCAGCCATAAAGACGCGGTAACGGCCGATTTTGTCGGTCAGATAGCCGCCGAACAATGCGCCGACAATCGCTCCGAAAGTGATCGCCGAGGCCACAAAGCCCGCGCCGGAAGGCGTCAGCCCAAACTGGCGGGTGATGTCTTTCATTCCGAAAGCCAGCGCACCGAGGTCATAAGCGTCGAGGAAAACGCCGCCGAGTGCGATAGCAATCACGATGCGTGCGTCGCTGATTTTCGCTGCGCCGCGGTTCACTAACTGAGTAATATCGGCAGCGGAACGAATCACCACCGGCTGGTCAGACGCAGAATCTGCGCTGTAATCCCCTGAAGAGGCGGTCTGAGAGGCCGCAATTGAATCAGACATTGTTGTGTTTACGCTTTTTGACAAAAAAACCAGCATAGAGGCGAGGTGATGCCGGTCACAAGTCCTGATTAGACGTTGCGTGAAAACAAATGGCTATAAGTTAAAACAAAGTGATCTAAAAGGCAGCGGTGAACATCTTCTTCGGGAGAAACAGCCTGTCTTGTCTCAGTGATTTAGCGGATAAGCTTCGAACATTTATGCATTTTACTCCGCTTCCGCCGCCTGCTTTTATGGCTCACTCTCCGTTTCCCTGCGCGAAATTGGACTATTCTTGTTAGCAGCTTGTTTATTCAGATGAAAGCCGAAAGACAGAGCAGTCGCCGGGCGACAAAAACCAACATAACCCGATAAGAGGATAGAACATGACTGTAACAACTGGGCGAGTACGGGGATTTTCAGTGGCAGCACTGGCGCTGGCTTCCGTGGTAAGTTTCAGCGCACAGGCCGCTGATGATGCCGTGCGTGTCGGCTCAAAAATTGATACCGAAGGGTCGCTGCTCGGTAACATTATTATTCAGGTGCTGGAAGCCAACGGTATTCACACTACCAATAAATTGCAGCTGGGAACGACGAAAGTGGTGCGTGGCGCAATCACCGCCGGTGAAATCGATATCTATCCGGAATACACCGGCAACGGCGCGTTCTTCTTCTCCGACGATAAAGACCCGGCGTGGAAAAATGCGCAGGCCGGTTTCGATAAAGTCAAAAAGCTGGATTACGACCAGAACAAAGTTGTCTGGCTGGATCCGTCTCCGGCCAATAACACCTGGACTATCGCGGTACGTCAGGACGTCGCGAGTGCGCACAACCTGAAATCGCTGGGTGATTTGGGCAAATACATCAGCAGCGGCGGCGATTTCAAACTGGCGGCGTCAGCCGAGTTTATCGAGCGTCCGGATGCCTTACCGGCGTTTGAGAATGCCTATGGCTTCAAGCTTAATCAGGCGCAACTGTTGTCTCTGGCGGGCGGTGATACGGCGGTGACTATCAAAGCGGCCGCTGAGCAGACTTCCGGCGTCAATGCGGCAATGGCTTACGGCACTGACGGCCCGGTAGCGGCGCTCGGCCTGCAAACGCTGGAAGATCCGAAAGGCGTACAGCCGATTTACGCGCCTGCGCCTGTCATCCGCGAGGCCGCACTGAAAGCGCATCCGAACATTCCTGAATTGCTCAAACCGGTGTTTGCTTCGCTCGATACCAAAACGCTGCAGGGGCTGAACGCGAAAATCGCGGTTGATGGTCAGGATGCGAAGAAGGTGGCGGCGAAGTACTTGCAGGAAAAAGGTTTCGTTAAAAAATAACCGGGCAGTGACCGCCCTGAGCACGATCTTCGGATCGTGCTCTCTGATATCAGGTAATGTTTTGACTTATCACTCACCCGTTAAAAACCGCGTCCTGCTGACGCTGGTTTTGCTGCTGTTGCTGGCCGGTTTCGGGCTGGCTTTTGTCAGCCATGCGCCCAACCGGCTGGTATCCGGTAAAGGCATTTCACTGGCGAGCCTGCTGCATGGCTATTCTGCGTTACTCCTGTTGCCTGCCGTTTTGCTGCTGGCCTGCGCCTTTCTGACCCTTTATGGCCGCCATCATTTGCTGGTGATGCTGCTGGCGGAAATCCTGCTGGCCGTGCTGGTCTGGCTGGCCGGTCACAGCGCGGTGCAACTTGCGGGGGGCGATGAAGACAGTATCGCGCGCACCTCACTCGGCGGGGGTTTCTGGGCAGGTGCGGCGCTTTGTCTGCTGATCGCCTCCGACGCCATTTCCCGTTTTACCCGTAATCACAGCCTGCGTATTTTGCTCAACGTGCAGATGATCGTGCCGGTGGTTTTGCTGCTGGCGTACGGTCAGCTTGCTGAACTTTCGCTGCTCAAGGAATACGACAACCGTTCCGACGTGTTCAACGATGCGCTGTGGCAGCATCTTGGCATTTTGTTTGGCACGCTGGTGCCTGCGGTGCTGATCGGTCTGCCGGTCGGGTTGCTGTGTCACCGTAAACCCCGCTGGCGCGGGCCGGTGTTGTCGGTGCTGAATATTATTCAGACCGTGCCGTCGATTGCGTTGTTTGGCCTGCTGCTCGCACCGCTGGCGGGGCTGGCAAAAGCGCTGCCGTGGCTGGCTGAACACGGCATCAGTGGCATCGGGCTGGCACCGGCGATTATCGCGCTGGTGCTGTATTCGCTGTTGCCGCTGGTGCGCGGGGTGATTGCCGGGCTGGAGTCGGTGCCGGAATCGGTGATCGAATCTGCCCGCGGCATGGGCATGAACCGTGCGCAGGTGTTTTTCCGCGTGCAGATGCCGATTGCCTTGCCGGTTATCCTGACAGGCGTGCGCATTGTAGCGGTGCAAACGGTCGGTATGGCGATGGTTGCGGCGCTGATTGGCGCGGGCGGACTGGGCGCCATCATGTTCCAGGGTCTGCTCAGCAGTGCGCTGGATCTGGTCTTGCTTGGGGTGATCCCGGCGGTGCTGATGGCCGTTGTTGTCGACAGCGTCTTTAAATTTGCAGTCTCAATTCTGGAAACCACACGCAGATGATTCATTTCAAGCAGGTTAGCAAACACTTTGCCGGAAAAGCGGTCGTGCGCGATCTCACGCTGGAAATGGCCAAAGGCGAATTCACGGTGCTGATCGGCACCTCTGGTTCAGGGAAATCCACCACGCTCAAAATGATCAACCGGCTGGTGGAGCACGATCGCGGGGAGATTTTATTTGCCGGTGAACCCATAGAAAAATTCCGTGCGCAGGATCTGCGCCGCCGGATGGGTTATGCGATCCAGTCCATTGGCCTGTTCCCACACTGGACGGTGGAGGAGAATATCGCCACCGTGCCGCAATTACTGAAATGGCCGAAGGCGAAAATCCGTGACCGCGTGACTGAACTGCTCGAACTCCTCAATCTCGATCCGAAACAGTTCCGTCATCGTTATCCGCATCAGCTTTCCGGCGGACAACAGCAGCGCGTCGGTGTGGCACGGGCGCTGGCTTCTGACCCGGAAGTATTGCTGATGGATGAACCTTTCGGCGCGCTCGATCCGGTGACCCGCGCGACGTTACAGGAAGAAGTGGCGCGCATCCATAAAATCACTCACCGCACCATTGTACTGGTGACGCATGACATCGACGAAGCGCTGGCGCTGGCCGACCGCATCGTACTGCTCAATGACGGACAAGTGGTGCAGCAGGGGACGCCGCTGGAATTGCTGACCCGACCGGCGACGCCGTTTGTGCGTGATTTCTTCGGTGGCAGCGAGATAGGGATCCGCTTGTTGTCGCTGCGCGACGTGGGTTCGCTGATGCGGCGCGGCGAGCCGTATTCCGGCAACCAGTTACCGCTGACCGATACCATGAGCCTCAGTCAGGCGCTGTCAAAATTTGTCGCGCAGCAGGCTCAGCAGTTACCGGTGGTGGATGAACAAGGGCAACCGCTCGGCGTGCTGCATTTTGCGGATCTGACCGCACCGGAGGGCAGCGCATGAAACGGGTATTTGCAGATCCTCTGATTTGGTTATTCGCTTTATTGCTGGCGCTGATTTTCGGTATGACCTCGCTCGGCGGGCTGTTCCACTGGATGTTCCCTGAACTCAGCAGGCCGGTGTATCAGCAGGAAAGCTTTGCCGCGCTGGTGGAAGCCCATCTGTTGCTGGTCGGCATTTCCAGCCTGATTGCGGTGATTATCGGCGTAGCGGCGGGGGTGGGCGTAACACGTCCGGCGGGCAAAGAATTCCGTTCACTGGTGGAAACGCTGGTGGCGATGGGGCAGACGTTTCCGCCGGTTGCGGTACTGGCAGTCGCGGTGCCGGTGATGGGATTCAGTGAAAAACCGGCGATTATTGCGCTGGTGCTTTACGGGTTGCTGCCGATCCTGCAGGGGACGATTGCCGGGATTGAATCGGTACCGGCGTCGGCGCGGGAGATTGCGCAGGGCGTGGGGATGAGCCGCTGGCAGATGCTGCGGAAAGTGGAAATTCCGCTGGCCGCGCCGGTGATTATTTCCGGCATCCGCACGTCAGTGATTATCAATATCGGGACGGCGGCGATTGCCTCGTCGGTCGGCACGTTAAGCCTCGGCTCGCCGATTATTATCGGCCTGAGCGGTTTTAATACCGCCTATGTATTGCAGGGTGCGGTAATTGTCGCGTTGCTGGCGATTTGCGTAGATATGCTGTTTGAACGCTGGAGCCACGGGTTACAACGCTGGCAGCAGCGGTCAGTGGACGAATCAGTTCGTTGACGCAGACGGCGGCGCAGGCACCACGGAAGGGGCGTCGTTATCGCTGACCGGTTTCGCGTCGTCCTGAATCACCACCGCATAACCGGCAACCATCACGCCACCAATTGCGCCAATCGCCATCAGACCAAACAGCGCGATAAATAATTTTTTGCCTAGCGAATTCATGTGCAGTACCTCAGGATTTTGAACGGCGAATTATAAATCGTTTCCTCACCCCTGCAACAGACTATTCATGCTGTGATTACTTTTAACGGTGATGTCAGCGCATTTTTTGTCATATACAGAAACTTTTTAGCAACATTTTGAGGCGATCGCACGGATTCCCTTGCCGGAAATCAGGGCAATAGCGTTAACTGTTTGCCTTCATTATCACGCTAATAAGTTATTCCTATGACTGGTTCCGCCACCCGTTCCCTGCTGCCATTAATTGCTGCACTGTTTGCGCTGTATTTTATCTGGGGTTCGACCTATTTCGTGATCCGCGTGGGCGTGGAAAGCTGGCCGCCGCTGATGATGGCCGGGCTGCGTTTCTTCGTCGCCGGATGTATTTTGTTCACGTTTTTATTGCTGCGCGGGCATAAAGTCCCGACGTTGAAGCAGTGGATGGCCGCCGGTGCCGTAGGTATTTTGCTGCTCTCTGTCGGTAACGGGCTGGTGACGGTGGCGGAACATATGCAGGTGCCGTCGGGCATTGCCGCCGTAATGGTCGCCACCGTGCCGCTGTTTACCCTGTGTTTCAGCCGCCTGTGGGGAATGCCCAACAGTCGCCTGGAATGGACCGGTGTCGCCATCGGCCTGTTCGGGATTGTTCTGCTTAATACTGGCAGTAATCTGGAAGGGAACCCGTGGGGCGCGGCGCTGATCCTGCTCGCCTCACTAAGCTGGGCATTCGGTTCGGTGTGGAGTTCTCGCTTGCCGCTGCCAACAGGCCTGATGGCGGGTGCGGCGGAAATGATTATCGCCGGTGTGGTGTTGCTGGTGGCAAGTCGTGTCACCGGGGAACACATGACCGCGACGCCTTCGCTGAGCGGCTTTCTGGCGCTCGGTTATCTGGTGGTATTTGGCTCGATGATTGCCATCAGCGCCTATATGTTTCTGCTGAAAACTGTGCGTCCCGCCGTGGCCACCAGTTATGCCTATGTGAACCCGATTGTGGCGGTGTTGCTCGGCATCGGCTTCGCCGGTGAATCCTTGTCTCCGGTCGAATGGGTAGCGTTGGGCGTGATCCTCTGCGCGGTGCTGCTGGTGACGCTGGGGAAATTGGTGTTCGGGCGTAAGAAGACGGTGATTAAAGAAGTGAAAGTTTAAAATCCCTCCCCTTCGCAGGGGAGGGATCAGACCGGGTTAAGCCTATTTTTTCTCAAAGAAAATCGTCACCCGCGCCACTTCCACGCCGAATTTTTTCAGCGCGGTGACGTTAAACAGGTGCTGTTCGTCCTGCTGATAAATCCAGTCATCGAACGTCAGCCGGTAGGTGCTGCCGCCTGATTTTACGTCCATCACGTATTTCCAGTTAAAGGCATTGCCTGCGGATTGCCCGGTGGCGGTGCCGATAATGTCGCCCGCCGTGCCGGTATAGCTGCCGTCCGCCAGTTTGCGGATCCGCCAGACGCGGGTCTGTTTCTCACCGTCGTCATACACAAAGTCTTCATGCAACGTCAGCGTATCGCCCGCCACGTCACCGCGGATTTTCACGGTGAAGCGCCGGGTCTGTTTGTTGCTGTAATCCTGCACCATGCCGTAGGCCACGCTGTCACCGGCAAACCAGGTGAAAATATCCAGCTTCGGTTGCGCTTGTGCGTAATCCTGAATATTGGCTTTACAGCCGGTGAGTAACAGCATTCCGCCGACGATCAGCGTGACAAAAATCTTGCGCAGAACAGTCATAAAACCTCCATAAGATGCCATTAATCTGACGCGGATGCGCCGGTCAGCTTGCTGCGTAAATCAGGATATTGCGTGGCGGGCGAGAGCCAGATCGCCAGAAAGGCATCGCGGAATGCCGGGCTGAAAGGCTGACCGACCGGTGTGCTCAGCACGCTGTTTGCGGGCTGGCTGTAAAACTGGCCGCCATTTTCAGTGGCGACAAACATGATTTCGCTGCCGTTGCTGACATCCGGCCAGGTGTTTTGTACCGCCTCCAGCCAGCCATTTTTCTGTGCCTGTGCCAGTAATCCCAGTGCCTGCCATTGCTCTTCTGTCGCTTTGGTCAGCTCCTGATGATCAATGCTGCGCAGATACTCAATCTTCAGCGCCTGCGGCCATTTTCCGGCCTGATACTTACCGTCGGGCGTCAGCAGTTGCGAATGATAAACCTCAAAAGGCCCCCAGCTCAGCGTGGCACGCCCGACCTGTTGCCATTGGTTCCACGGCGTGGCGGCAAAGGCAGAAAAAGAAATCATCAGCGAAAGTACGGCCAGAAATGCGCGCATCATCAGGTTTTCCGCTCTGTGTCATGGCTGAGCAGCACCGGCAGGCTGATCAGCGGTAAGAATATCGCCCAGCCCGCCGCCAGCAGAAGCCAGACATAAACCGGTGCGGCGAGAAGTTGCATGGCACCGAGCTGCATGCCGAGGTAATAGGCCAGCGGGCCGCTGACCGCGCCGACGGGCATCAGCCAGTACCATGTCAGCCGTAAATAGCCGAGTAACCACAGCCACCAGGCGCTGAAGCCCAGCCATAACGCCATCATCCACGGCGGTACGGCGGAAGAATCGCTAAATTCAAACAGACCCAAAATGCACCACAGCGAGTCCATCATGATGCCCAGCGTACAGGCAGTGGCGACCCACAACCGGCGTTTTGATGGTGTAAACGCCAGCATCAGAAAACTGCTCAAAAGCAGGAAGAGGATAAACCGTCCGCGCCCCCAGACGGCCAGCGTCCACCAGGCATCAAAACCCAGTGTCAGCAGCCAGAAGCGCAAGGCTTTCATCCGCGTCGCTCGGCGACCAACTGCACGGTGCTGATGGTGCGTGCACGAAAACCTGCCTCGCAGTAGCACAGATAAAACAGCCACAGACGGCGGAAATATTCGTCCTGCACGCCGTCAGTCTGTGCATTCCAGTAGCGCTGTACCCGCTCGCGCCATTCATGAAGGGTGCGGGCGTAATCGGAACCGATATCGAACAGGTCACGCACCACCAGACTGGTGCAACGGGTCATGGTGTCATTCATGGCGGTAATTGAGGGCAGAAAACCGCCGGGAAAAACGTAGCACTGAATAAAATCGACGTTACGGCTGTAGGCGGCATAACGCTGGTCGGCGATGGTGATTGCCTGAATTGCCATACGCCCGTGCGGTTTGAGCAGCGCATTGCAGCGTTTGAAAAAGGTGGAGAGATAGCGTTTGCCGACTGCTTCGATCATCTCTATCGACACCAGTTTGTCGAACTGCCCCTGCAGCGAACGATAGTCTTCGAACAGCACCGTCACGCGGTCACTGAGCCCGGCTTTTTCAATCCGCTCACAGGCAAAGCGATATTGCTCGCGGGAAATGGTGGTGGTGGTGACCTGACAGCCGTATTCGCGCGCGGCAAATTCGGCCATCGCGCCCCAGCCGGTGCCGATTTCCAGCAGATGATCGCCCGCTTTTAATTGCAGCTGTTCACACAGGCGGCGCATTTTGGCTTCCTGCGCCTGTTCCAGCGTCATCTGCGGCTCCTGATACCAGGCGGAGGAATACAGCATCTTCTCATCCAGAAAACCCTGATAAAAATCGTTGCCCAGATCGTAGTGCGCCGAGATATTTTTACGCGCCTGCGACGGACTGTTGCGGCGGAAAAAATGAATGACTTTTTTGGCCGGTGTGCTGAGCCAGCTGAGGCGTGCCTCGATTTTATCGACCAGCTTCAGGTTCTCGGCCAGCAGTTGCAGCACGACGGTCAGATTAGGCGTGGTCCAGTCGCCATCAATAAAACTCTCACCCGCTGCGACGCTGCCGCCCAGTAAGACACGCCGGTAAGCGCGCTGATGCAGAATGTCAATTTCACCCTGCAAGATGGCCGCCGGATCGCCAAAAAATATCGCCTGCTCACCGGGTTCACGCAGTGTCAGGCCCGCGCCTTTGAGCTGCTTCAGGACGCTAAGGATGAGCGCGCGCGCCGCTTTGCTGCGCCTGTTATTCGTCCCTTCACGGGCGAGTTGCATTTCAGGTTGGCTCATGGTCAGTCCTTATCAACGGGAGGATGAGAATAAATGGGTGCCCGTTTCAGCCACAGTTTCAGTGCCTGCCAGTAGATAGTCAGTGCGGTTTTAGCGGTCATGACAGGCAGCCGCCACAATTGCTGACGCAACGCCGCGCGGGTCAGCGGACGGGCTGTCAGTGAAAGGGCGGCATCGAATTCCCGTTCTTTACGGTGATTTTCGATAGTGATGTGTAACTGCTTTCCAGGGGGTGTCAGCCGCCAGTGATAGACCATGTCCATCGGATTAAAGGGCGACACATGAAAGGCTTTCGGCACCGGTTGTGAACCGTCAGGCAAAACGGCGTAGGTGTGACGTTCGTTCCAGGGGGTATTGCGCACCTCGGCCAGCATCCAGCGCAAAACATCATGCTGATCATAAAGATAGTAAAAATTCACCGGATTGAAATAACAGCCGAAATAACACAACTGACATAACAACATCACCCGCCCGTCCGGGCGTTCGCCGGTCAGCGCTTCAATTCTCGCCTGCGCTTTGGTTTTGATATCACCGCCGCCGAGATAATCTTTGCGGCGAAAACTGGCGGCGGAAAACCGGTCGAGCTGGATACCTTGTGCAGGTAACTGGTCCAGTTCATCAAGGTCAATCAGCGGCATGAAAATATCGTAGTCGAATCGGTGTTCAACCGGCGTAAACCGCCGATGGCGCACCGTGCCGACATACAACTGGCTGTTCATGACGCCTCCCGTTTTTCCTGCTCATTCTGTTGCTGCGCACTGAAAAGTTGCAGATTGAGTTGTTCCACCACGTCACGCGCACTGTTGACACCGTCTTCGTGAAAGCCGTTGTACCAGTACGCACCGCAGAACCAGGTGCGGTTGTGGCCGTTGATCCGGTGGCGTTCCTGCTGTGCGTGGCGGCTGGCCAGATTGAGAACCGGGTGCATATACGTGGTGCGGAACAGGACTTTGTTTTCATCAATCGGCGTCAGCGGATTGAGTGACACGCAAAATGTCTGCGGCGTATTCAGCCCCTGCAAAATATTCATGTTATAGGTCACGCTGGCGCGGCGGCGGTGCGAAGGATTGCTGTCGCGTATATCCGCGTGGTCCGCCAGATTCAGCGCATTCGGCAACTGATAATTCCAGCTCGCCCAGGCGCGTTTTTCGCGAGGCAGCAGGTGGGTATCGGTATGCAAAATGACGTCGTTGCTCTGATAAGGCAGGGCAGTGAGAATGCTGTGCTCATCAGCAGTGGCGTTGTCGCCCAGAATGGTCAGCGCCTGATCGGAATGGCAGGCGAAAATAATCTGATCAAAATGCGCTTCGCCATGCGGGGAATGCAGCGTTACACCGCAGGGTGTGCGGACGACTTTACTCACCGGTGCGCTGGTCAGCAGCCTGACGCTGACCGGCAGTTTTTCCTGCATCCGGCGGATATATTCCCGTGAACCGCCGGGGACCACCATCCATTGCGGGCGGTTGCTGACGTCCAGCAATCCGTGATTATCGAAAAAGCGCAGGAACATCGACAGGGGGAAATTCGCCATATCGCTCAGCGAAGAAGACCAGATGGCCGCCCCCATCGGCAGCACATAATGCAGGGCGAAAAACGGGGTGAAACCGTTTTGATCGAGCAAGTCAGCCAGCGTATCTTCGTCATTGTGCGGATTCAGCAGGCGTGCCTTGCACAGTTTGTTAAACCGCAGGATCTCGAGAATAAAGCGCCAGAATTGCGGTTTGAGCAGGTTGCGGCGCTGGGCAAACAGGCTGTTCAGCGAGTGGCCGTTGTATTCGAGTTTATTAACCGGATTGCGTACGGAAAAACTCATTTCCGTCGGCTGTCCTTCAATGCCCAGTTCTTTGAGCAGGGCAATAAAATGCGGGTATGTCCGGGAGTTATAGACAATAAAACCGGTATCGATGGCGTATTCTTTTCCGTCGGAAATCACATCCTGCGTGGCAGTATGTCCGCCTAAGGTTTCAGACGCTTCAAAGACGGTAATCTCACAGCCGGGCTGACTTTTTGCCAGCAGCCAGGCACAGCTCAGCCCTGAAATTCCGCTGCCTACAATCGCCACTTTTGTTGTCATTTTATTTCACCATTTTCCGGCATAACCATTGTTGCAAACTGACGGGCAGCAAGGAGAGCACCTTGAGTAAACGGGCAAAAAGCGGAGGGAAGGCGATTTCACTCGCACCGCGCGCCAGTTTTTTACGGATGTGCTTCGACGCCTGGGCGACGCTCACCATCATCGGCATCGGGAAGTCATTGCGCGATGTCAGTGGTGTTTCGACAAAACCCGGCTGAATCAGCGAAATGTGAATCTGACGTTTCGCCAGATCAACCGCCAGAGAGCGGGCAAAAAAGGCCAGCGCGGCTTTGGATGCCCCATAGGCTTCACTGCGTGAAAACGGCAGCAGCCAGGCGACGGAACCCACCAGCGCTATCCGGCTGCCGGGCGCTAAGCCGGGGAGCAGGGCGTCGAGGCAATTGACCGGGCCGGAAAAATTGGTGTTCATCACCCGCATGACTTTTTCGGCATCGACGACGCCGTTGTCGAGATATTCGCAGGTGCCCGCGCAAAGAATCACTAAATCGGCCTGCCTGCCCTGCAATGCTTCACGGGTAGCCTGTAAATCGGTGATATCAAAACACAGCGGGATTATCAGCGGGCTGGTTGCGGCGACGGCCGTCAGCTTTGCGCCATCTCGCCCGCAGGCAATGACCTCCCAGCCTCCGCTGGCATAATCCAGTGCCAGTTGTTTGCCAATGCCAGAACTGGCACCGGTAATCAGTACGCGCCCCATTATTTCAACCTGCCTTTGACGGCGCGCACGACACCGCCGAGCACCGGAATGTGCTCGTACAACATGGCACCGAGATCGTAATAATCGCGCTGATAGATAATAAGGTTTTCATTCAGGCGCAGATGGCTTGTGCCATCAAGAAACATTGCCTGCCCTTTTTTCAACGCGGGGTGTGAGAATTCCATCCGCCAGAACAGCGACACTTCATCACCCTGAATAAGTGGAGGCTGGATCTCAAAGCGGCAGTAATTCGTTTTCTCAAGCAGCTGCGCAAAATAGTGTTCCAGCGCATCCACGCCGTCGTAATGTGAAACCGGATCGATAAACACCACATTCGGATGATAAATAAGGGAAAGCTGCGGCAGGCGGCTGATATCAAGGTGACGGTAAAATTCGCACAGCCGTGCCAGAACATCGGCCGGGGTTGCGTGTTCAGAAGCATGTTTAAGCAT
Source organism: Rahnella sp. WP5 (assembly GCF_000745615.1). Classification (NCBI taxonomy): domain Bacteria; kingdom Pseudomonadati; phylum Pseudomonadota; class Gammaproteobacteria; order Enterobacterales; family Yersiniaceae; genus Rahnella; species Rahnella sp. WP5. The sequence continues at coordinate 567,522 of NZ_KN050721.1, forward strand.
CATTTTTTCCCTCCCGGCGAACAGGCTCAATACGAAGACTGGCGCGATGATCATCGTCATCGGGGGAGGCGCTGAACTCATCTTCCTTAGCGTCTGTTTCTTCTGCGCCGAGCAGGATAGCTGAGCTGCCCAGCAGGATGATCGACAAACCCTGCTCCATCCAGTTCTGCAGCCGCTGGCGCTGAACCTGCGTCAGCTTGCCTTCGGACCACAACAGAATTTGCGAGCCGCTCAGGTTTTCCAGATACGGCTCGCTGAGAGGAACTGGCAATATTTCGACCTGCAAACCTTCTTCGCACCGCACAATGGCCTCAAGCCACAACTCGGTGCTGTCTGTATTCCCCCAGCCGATCAGCGTGGCAGCCGGTCCGGGACGTTTACGGGCGGCGTTCATGCACATCACCGCGTGTTCAATGATCAGACCGTCAAGCTGGCTGCGCAGCATCAGCAGCCGTGAATCGCCGGAACTCAGGCGCTCACGCAGGGGGCGAAGCACGTTATTCACAAATGTTACCGCCGGATATTCACGACCGAACTCCAGCATCAACTGACGAACTTTTTGCGGGCGGCCATCCTGTAAGGCGGTCAGCAGCTGATGTTCTGACTGCGACCAGCCACCGGGTAGCACGTCCACTTTACCTTCCAGCAAAGATTTCACCTGACCAACCGGAATACCGCGATTGATCCAGCCCAGAATGGTGCGGATGGTGTCGAGATCATCATCATTAAACAGACGATGGCCACCCTCTGTGCGCTGTGGCTTCAGCAGGCCATAACGCCGCTGCCAGGCACGCAGCGTGACCGGGTTGATACCACAAATTCGGGCGACTTCACCGATGCTGTACAGAGACATATTTCCATCCAAATATTCATACCACTTATAAGCTAACTCTAGCGCCACATCGTAAAGTTGTACAACTTTATTATTTTTGTACAACTTGGAAAATCCTTTTGGTTACACTTTTTTAACTTGCGACATTCTCATATAAGAGATATTTTCCCTGTATTGAGATTTTACGGCAGGGTAAGAAAATGGGAGAAGGGCAGGACAATCACGATCTCCGTCTGGCGGAACGGCTGGCAGAATTACGCGTCAGCCAGGGCTGGTCACTTGAACAACTGGCGCAGATGACCGGCATCAGCCGCGCGACACTTTCACGCGTGGAGCGGGCAGAGACCAGCCCGACGGCCTCGTTGCTGGGCAAACTGAGTGCAGCTTACGGGCTGACCACTTCCCGTTTGCTGATGGCGCTGGAAGATAACCCTCCGGAGCTTATCCGCGCATCGCAACAACCGGTGTGGCATGACCGGGAAACCGGCTTCGAGCGTCGTTCCGTTTCCGCACCGGCACCGGGTTTTCGTGCTGAGTTGATTTCAGGTGTGCTGAAAGCTGGCGCCAGCATTACTTACGACGCACCGCCGGTAGAGGGACTCGAACAGCATATCTGGATGCTTGAAGGCGTACTGGAATTTGTGCTCGATGGCCGCAGCTACCGGCTGGAACCGGGCGACTGCCTGCGTTTTCATCTTCACGGCAGGACTTCTTTCTACGTACCCGGCCCGGCAGATGCCCGCTACGCCATCGTCATTTCACGTCCTTAAATGTCTGACTGAGTAAGGTTTAACATGATGCAAAACAGCAATGAAGTGGTGATCAGTGAAGTGCAGGGCGGCGTATTGTCGCAAATCGATCTGGATGCGCTGGCCGAAACCCTGATGCAGTCCGTGGCGTTGGGTGCCAGCATCGGTTTTATTTTGCCTTTCGGTTTTGTGCAGGCGCAGGCGTTCTGGCAAAAGCTATTACCGGCTTTTGAGCGTGGCGAAAAACGCCTGCTGGTGGCGCGCATGGCAGGAAAAATCGTCGGCACGGTGCAACTGGTGGTCGATCAGCCCGCCAACGGCGCGCACCGCGGTGACGTGGTTAAACTGATGGTTCACCCCGATGGCCGCCGCAAGGGTATCGCGCGTAAACTGATGACGGCGGTTGAAGCGCTGGCACGGGAAGAGGGTAAAAGCTTGCTGGTGCTGGATACCGTCACCGGCAGTCCGGCACAGACATTGTATGAAAATCAGGGTTTCACCCTGAGCGGGACGATTCCGCATTATGCGATGTCGACGGGGGGAATGCTGGAGTCGACGAGTGTGATGTATAAGGTGCTGGTGTGATCTGATTTTGACCGAATCAGGGGCGGTTTTAACTTCAACTTCAAATTCAAATTCAAGGTCGTGGGCGTCGGCCCACACCGACTTGGGGGACGGCTTATCGCCGCCGCCCCCCAAGACCCCCCGGGCTCTTTCACTGCGCGCTCCGCTCGCTGACTATGTTTCATCAGCCGCAGTGATAGCCGCAAAATCCCGCCGCTGCGCGGTTCCCTCCCATCGGGTTACAACCCGCGCAAAAACATGCGCGGTTTTCCACCTCTCGTCCGGCGGTATTTTGGAACCGGCCTCAGGCTCTTAATTCACAACCTGACTGATGTTGAAATCTAAAAACTCCTGCCTTTGAGTTTAAGATCTTGCGGGCGATTCAGAAATCTTGCTGAACGGAGCGGCCTGGAGACCCGAGGCTCCAGGACCGAGAGAAGGGACCGCGCAGCGGCAAGATTTCCAGCCGGTCGCTGTGGTTGCTGAAACATAGTCAGCGAGCGAAGCGCGCAGTTAAAAAAACGCAGGATTCCAAAGGGTTTCGTTTAAAACCCTTTGGGCCAGTGTGGGCGGCGAGCCCACGGTGTTGACCTTAAAGAGGCCGAAATATAGCAGCGGCCTCCGCTATCTCTTCTGGATATATGTCAGCGCTAACGCCACCGCCAGCACTAACCCTTTGATGATATCCATCGCATAATACGGCACCGACAACATCACCAGGCCGTTCGACAGCACGCCTAAAATCACCGCGCCAAGCAGTGTGCCGAGCGCATTAGGCTTACCGGAACCTGCCAGCGAGAAACCGATATAAGCGGCGGCAACGGCGTCCATCAGATAGCCGCCACCGGCATTCACCTGCGAAGAACCGATGCGTGACGCCAGCAAAATCCCGCCTGCACCGGCCAGAACAGATGACATCACATAAGCAATCACGCGGTAGCGCGCGGTACGGATCCCCGCCAGACGTGCGGCCAGCGGATTTCCGCCGATGGCGTACATGCGGCGGCCATGCTTGGTCAGCGACATAAACAGTTGCACCGCAATGGTCACGACGGCCATCACGATCACAATCACCGGCACCTGACCGAGCAGGCTGAACACCGCGGGTACCGTGCCTTCGGCCATGTCGCCGCTCGGCAATAACATGTTTTCAGTGATGGAACCGCCGTAGCTGTAAGTCATCGCTGCGCCCTGAATCACAAACAGACTGGCGAGCGTTGCCAGCATGTCAGGAATTTTCAGGATGACGATCAGAAAGGCGTTGAACAGGCCGACCAGCGTACACAACGCCAGCGTGATAAGTATCGCTTCGGTCGTGCCGAAACCGTGCCAGACGAACATCGAAATCACCAGCGCATTGGCAAGCGATGCCGTGGAGCCGACCGATAAATCGAAGCCGCCGACCGCCAGGGAAATCGACACGCCGATGGCAATCACCGTCACGATGGCAATCGAACGCAAGATATTGATGATGTTCGACGGTTCGAGGAAGTTATCTGACGCCAGCCCAAAAGCGGCGATCAGCAACACCACGGTCAGCAACATGCCCCATTTATATAAAAATTCGAACAGCTGATGACGCCACGGCTGGCGGGCATCGGGCACGTTTTCTTTACTCACCACGGCTTTGTTCACGCGGGTATTCCTCCGGTTGAATAGACTAATAAGGTTTCTTCGTCGACGTCTGCGGCGTTCAGTTCGGCGACGATACGGCCGTCCCATAACACCAGAATGCGGTCGCATAAACCGACCAGTTCGGCGAACTCACCGGAAGCATAAATAATGCCTTTTCCCTGTTGCGCCAGGCCGTCGATCAGCCTGAACACGTCCGTTTTGGCCTTGATGTCCACGCCTTTGGTCGGTTCGTCGAAGATCAACACCTGACTCTCACTGCGCAGCCATTTCCCGATGGCGACCTTTTGCTGGTTGCCGCCGGAAAGCCGGGCCAGCTTCTGCATCGGCCCGGAAGCGCGAATGCCTAAGCGGCTGATAATGTCTTTTGCCCATGACAGCGACTGGCGCGTTTTGAAAATACTCCAGCGCGAAAAGGTGTCATCAGCGGTCACACTCAGGTTCATCGGGATATTTTCGTCAATGAAAATCCCTTCCTTGCGCCGTTCTTCCGGTACTAATGCCAGCCCCTGTTCGACAGAAAGGTGCGGCTCCTTCGGCTTCCACGGTTTGCCATTCAGCTCACCGCTTTCTACCTGACTCGGCGTTGCACCAAACAACGCTTTGCACAGTTCCGTTTTTCCGGCTCCCGCCAGCCCGGCGATGCCAAGAATTTCGCCACGATGCAGACGTAGCGAGATATCCCGCAGTTTGTCTTTGTCATGCATCCCGTGAATGCTTAGCAGAGTTTCACCGCTGTGCGGCGGGCGGCGCGGTGGATAAATATCGTCGAGCTGATGGCCGATCATTTTCTCGATGATGTGTTCATTGCTCAGACCGTCCATGCTGTCATCGCTGACCAGACGCCCGTCACGCAGCACCGTCATACGGTCGCAGATATCGCGCAGTTCATGAATGCGGTGCGAGATAAATACGATCGCCATTCCTGCGGCTTTCAGCTTGCGTACCAGCGCGAACAGGCGCGCACTTTCTGCCTGATCCAGCGGGGCGGTCGGTTCATCAAGGATCAGAAAACGGCATTTATGCGATAACGCCCGCGCCAGCAAAATCAGTTGTTTCTCGGCCAGCGTGCAGCTTTCGATCCGCGCCCGCAGGCTGATGTTCAGGCCGAGCTGCTCAGTCAGCAGTTGCGCCTGGCGATAAAGCTGCGGCCAGTTATGCAGATGGCCCGGTTCGGAAAGGCGGTCGAGCATGATGTTTTCCGCAACGTTCAGCGTCGGCACCAGCGCGACGTCCACTTCCTGCTGCACCAGATGAATACCGTGCTCGCGGGCATGATGCGGCAGGCGGATATTTACCGCTTCGCCGTCGATAGTGATCTGCCCGGTGTAATGGTCATGCGTGCCGGAAAGCACCGCCATCAGCGTCGATTTCCCTGCGCCGTTTGCGCCGACTAATGCATGGACGGATCCGCCTTCCAGCGTGAAATCCACCTGGCGCAGGGCAGGAAAACCGGCAAATGAAATCGAGATATTACGCATCTCAAGGAGGGAGGAAGTCACTGGGCGTTGGGCCTTATTAAATAGACGGTTGGGGATTTAGACGTTTAGCCGTCTAAGACTCGCAGTAGCAGAGTTTTAACATATCAGGGAATTTAAGCAACAAAATAAAAGTGATAACTAAGAGCGAAAAGATCTAAAGTCTTCAGCGGAAACTCGATCGACTCCCTCCCCTGCGAAGGGGAGGGTTGGGGTGGGGTATTAAAGACAAATCAGCGGGTTAAGTTACCGGACAGGCATTTGCGTTAATACTTAAAACCCCCTCCCGGCCTCCCCCTTCGCAGGGGGAGGAGAAAAGCAGATCATTCCTCGCTGAATCCAAGCGCCACCCCAAGCCCGTCCGCTGCCCGGACAGACACACGGTTAACGTCATCCCTGAAAGGTATTTCCCCCACCAGCAAACTATTCCGTACTGCCTCCAGCGACCGCGTGGCGAATTCCAGTCCGACCATGCGGGCGCTGCCGTTCTCGCCTTCCGGCACAATGCCGAATTCAGCGGTGGCTTGCTCCGGTGTGATAAACCGGACGGTGGCGCGGCCTGCGCGCAGCACGACTTCCTGCGGTTTGAACTCCAGCGCACTGACACCAAACAACTCGCCGTATACCTGCGCGGCTTCCTGCGGATTTGCCGCAGAAATCACGAAACCGGTGATATCGGCAACACCGTTCGGGTGGTGTTGCCATTCGTTGCGCCACACCAGTTCCGGCGTCAGATGATGACAAAAGAAACTGCGGCCATTCGGTACGCGGCTGGCGGCCAGCGGTACGGTGCGGAATCGCGCATTCGGTGAAGTGCCGTCGTTGAGCCCGACGGGGCGGAAGAACTCCGCCGGTGCGGAACCGGCAATATCTTGCTGTTGCAGATGTTCGTATACCGCCGATGAATTCTGCGTTTTCCACACCAGACCGGTCAGGCCGAGCGGCGCCTGCCACAGGTCTTTGCGGGTGTGAGCGTTGCCCGGCTCATAGCCGAGCAGTTCCAGATAGTTTTCGCCGAAAATCGCCAGATGATTACTGGATCCCAGCGAATGATGCCCGCGCGGCGTGAGATGAAACCCCAGACGGCGGAACTGCTGCCCGGCCTGATCCAGTTGTTCGGCGACGTTGATCACCACGTGATCAAGCTGCGGGCGAAGGGGCTGCGGATGTTGTGCTTCAGTCATTAAACGGTTCTCCCAGCGTTAACATCAGACGGTTGGCCCAGGCGAAGAACGCCGCAGACTGCGCCAGATCGACAATCTCCAGCTCACTTAAACCCTGCTCGCGCAGCGCCGCAATGTGCTGCCCGGTGGCGACCGGGGGGGTAGCGGAAAGCGCGGCGGCGAAATCAATTTCGGCTTGCCAGCGCGGGGATTGCTCTTTGCTGAGAATGCCGCCCGGCGGGGTGTCGATCAGGCGCTGGACATCTTCCGTCTGTTTGGAAAGCTGGCTGGCTTTGCGTGAATGCACCGAGGCGCAGTAAATACAGCCGTTAATTTTGCTGGCAACCGTCGCCGCCAGTTCGCGCTCTTTGCGCGGCAGCCCGCCGGAGGTGTAGAAAATCCCTTTGTCGGTCAGCGTGCGCTGTTCGAGTACCGGTAAATTGCGGCCTAACAGGCGGAAATAGTCAGAATCGGTATGGCCGAATTTCGCCAGTATCGCCTGCTGGGCTTCATCAAATTCTTCCAGTTTTTTCGCCGGGATCCACGGCTCCCAGCCCAGTTCTTCCTGGGTAAAGGCCTGTGGTGCATCGCGGCCGCTGTGCGTGTTCGGTTCGGTGCGCCAGAACGCGGCACCGACCGGCTTATTGCTGCCGTTCTCCACCGGCTTGCCACCGATCAGACGGTAGCTGCGCAGCACGCGGCTCTGGAAACTGACGAAGGCGATCAGTTGCGACAGCGTGACAATGGCATCCACCGACCAGCCGGCTTTTTTCAGTGCCTGCAAATGCGCCGGAGTCGCGCTGGCGGGTTTGAAGCTCAGACGTTCACCGTGGGTCAGTGCCGCGTCGAGGCGCGCGCTTTCGTCGATATCCGGCAAATCCTGCAAACGCTCTGAATAGTGGTTAGTCAGTTGCGAATCGCCGTGCCAGCGCGCGACGTTTTGCGCCAGCCGCAGGCGCTCAGCCAGTGAGAAATCCACGCCATCCTGTTCGGTAAACAGCGCGTCATAGCTGCCCTGTGCGTGACGGGTGGCGGCGTCGCGGGTATCGCGAGCCTGTTTCAATGCGGAATCCGGGGCAATATCGGCCAGTTTTTCCAGCAGGTCGGTCGAATAGGTAGTCATAGGGCTTCCCTTGAGAATGAGGAATCGGCAGAAGAGGTGGAAACACTGCGTTGCGGCGTGCGGCGAACCCAGCCGAGCGCGGGCGCAACGTGACGGGCAATCAGTTCGATGGAGCGTAAAATATACGGATGCGGCGGATCGATGGAATGCACCTGAAACGCCAGATCGGTGACGCGGGCCAGCGCGGTATCGGCCTGCAACGTTGCGGTCACCTGCGCTGGCGTGCCGAGATGCACGTCGAAGGCGCGGATGTAATCATCCAGCGTGTCGCCTTGCACCGTCTGTCCGCTGGCACGGTGATTTTCGGCCTGACGGCGTAAGCCTTTTTGCGCCAGCTCACGCGCTTCATCGCCATTTTCGGTGACGAATGCGGTACGCGAACCCATGATACGCGGCGCTACGCCTTCCGGCAGTGCATCCAGATAGGCATCAATGATCGGGTTTTGCAGCTCATCGAGACGCAAATCCGGCGCGTCCGCCGGACGTGGCTGGGTGCGCGAGAGCATCAGTCCGTCGCCGGATTTACCGGCACGTGCGCCGCCGTCCACCGAGAAAGTCGCCTGCCAGACGCGGTTCGCCAGTTGCGGCGCCGCCGGATATAAGCGGTTATCGGTGCCCGCCAGCGGTTCGCCACGCCAGGCGGTGAGCAGGGTTTGCAGATTGTTGCCAAATGCCGTACCGCGATCCTGACTTTCCAGCCCGAAGGGCGGGAAGGATGACGGCGTACCGCCCGAGCCTAAACCAACCTCAAGCCGTCCGCCGGAGAGTAAATCCAGCACGGCGGTGTCTTCGGCAACGCGCAATGCGTTCTCCATCGGCAGGGTGATTACGCCGGTGCCGAGACGGATAAAGCGGGTATGCGCCGCGACCTGCGCAAGAAAAACCAGTGGCGCAGGCAGGCCGCCCTCGGCTTCATGAAAATGGTGCTGCGCGACCCACGCGGAATCAAAACCTAACTGTTCGGCATGAATGATTTGCTCGGTCGCCAGCCGGTAACGTTCCTGCGCACTGGTGTTGTCCAGCAGGCGGGTGAAAAATCCAAGACGTTTACTGCTCATAATGTCCCTCTTGTTTCATGGTCTGGTTTATGCGGCGCGGTGGCGACCGGGAATAGCATCGATAAGCTGGCGGGTGTAATCGCTGGACGGCAGGGCGAAAACGTCTTCCACATTGCCGGAATCCACCTGCTGCCCGCGGTTTAACACCGAGACGCTGTGTGAGATTTGCCGGACGGTGGCCAGATCGTGCGAGATAAACAAATAGGTCAGGCCGAGTGAGTCCTGTAACTGCTGAAGTAACGTCAGGATTTGCGCCTGCACGGTGACGTCGAGCGCCGACGTGGCTTCATCCAGGATCAGCACTTTCGGCTCTAAAATCAGTGCGCGCGCAATCGCCACACGCTGGCGCTGACCGCCGGACAGTTCGCGAGGTTTACGGCTGAGTAATTCTTCCGGCAGCGCCACGCGGCGGGCGATATCCAGCACCCGTTCACGGCGCACGGCAGCCGGGATTTTTTCGAAATTCAGCAGCGGTTCTTCGATCACGCGAAACAGCGTTTGCGACGGATCCAGCGAGGCGAACGGGTTCTGATATACCAGCTGGATTTTCTTGCGCAACTGCCGCAAGGCTTCACCTTTTAGCCGTGTGATATCTTCACCGTCGATCAGTACGTGTCCGCTGTCCGGTTTCTGAAAACCGAGCAGAATGCGCGCCAGCGTGGTTTTGCCGGAGCCGGATTCGCCGACCAGCGAATGGGTGGTGCCGCGCGGAATGCTGAATGACACGTGATCCACCGCGCGGAACGCCGCCTGATGTTTGCCACCCAGCGTGAAATCATGGGTGATGTTTTCGACCACCAGCACCGGATCTTCCGCTGCGCGAAGTTGTGCACGGTGACGGCCGGAAAGGGCCGGGGCATCGGCGAAAAGCTGGCGGGTGTAATCACTTTTCGGTGCATCCAGCACCTCGCGTGTGATGCCCTGTTCCTGCACTTTGCCGTGACGGAACACCAGCAACCGGTCGGCGCGTTCGGCAGCAATCGCCAGGTCATGCGTCACCAGCAACACGGCGGTGCCGGATTCGCGGCGCAGTTCGTCGATCAGATCCAGAATGCGTTTTTGCACCGTGACGTCCAGCGCGCTGGTCGGCTCATCGGCGATGATCAGCGCCGGTTGCAGCGCAATGGCAATGGCGATTAAAACGCGCTGTTTCATGCCGCCGGAAAGCTCGTGCGGATACTGTTTCGCCCGCTGTTCCGGGTGCGAAAGACCGACGCGTGACAGCAGTTCCACCACGCGGGCGTCGCGCTGTACACGCGGCAGGCGCTGATGGATATCAAGAATTTCCGCCACCTGCGAACCGATGGTTTTCACCGGATCCAGCGAACTGGTCGGATCCTGCGGAATGAGGCTGATGCGCGCACCGCGCAGGGCATCAAGACGGCGCTGCGACCACTGGCTGATGTCGGTGCCGTTCAGGCGGATTTCGCCCTGTTCGATATGGCCGTTCTCTGCCAGCAGACCAATGATCGCCTGCGCGGTGGTGGTTTTCCCTGAGCCGGATTCGCCGACCAGCGCCAGCACCTCCCCGGCGTTAATGGAAAACGATACGTTATGCACCACCGGTTTGCCGTCGTAGCCAATCGACACGTTTTCCAGTTCGAGAACCGGCGGAGCGTCATGCGTAAAAGTGGCCTGTGCGTTCATCGCGTTCTCCTGCGTAATGACTGGCTGATGCGGTTGGCGGAAAGCACCACTAAAACCACCACCACGCCGGGGAAGGTGGTCAGCCACCAGGCGGTGGAAATGTAGTTACGGCCTTCGGCAATCAGTAATCCCCATTCCGGCGTCGGCGGCGGTGTGCCGTAACCGAGAAAACTCAGGGTGGAAATCGCCAGAATGGCACTGCCGAACTGCAGTGCAGAAAAGGCAATCACCGAGGTCAGCGAGTTGGGCAAAATGTGTCGCCACAAAATGGAGAAAAAGGAACCGCCGCTGCCATACGCCGCTTCGACGTAATCGCTGTGACGTACCAGCACCACTTCAGCACGTGCCAGTCTGGCGAAGTTGGCAACCGACGTCACACCGACGGCAATCGCCGCATGAACCGTGCCGAAGCCGAGCAGAATAATCACGCTCAGTGACAACAGCAGGCCGGGAATTGACAGCAATACGTCATTGATGCGCATGACAATGGCGTCCACCAGACCGCCGCTGGCACCCGCCGCCAGCCCTAACGCGGTGCCGAACACCAGCCCGAGCGCCACCGCAACCAGTGCGCCGGAAAGGGAATGCGATGCGCCATACACAATGCGCGCGTACACATCGCGGCCGAGCTGATCCGTGCCCAGCCAGTGTCCGGCCTGCGGCGCCAGACGCTGCGCCCCGGCAATCCCTTCGGTACCGCTGTAATCCGTAAATAAGCCGGGGGCAATCGCCCACAAAATGACGGTCGCCATCACCAGCCAGGCGAGAATTAACCCCGGCTGCAGGCGGGCGGGTTTCCAGCGGCGGCGCTGTGTCACCGGCAACGAGAGAATACTTTTGCCAAGCGGTAAACTGCTCATGCGGTGGCTCCTCCTGAATGTTTAGAGGCAGAGGTTTTAAGGCGCGGGTCGAGCAGCGGATACAGCAAATCGACCAGTAAATTGATGCCAACAAAGGCGGCGGCGGAAATCACCACAATCGCCTGCAACACGGCGACATCCTGATTATTCACTGCCTGCTGGGTCAGTTGCCCGAGGCCGTTAAGACCGAAGACGGTTTCGGTGATCAGCGCTCCGGCAATCAGTTCGCCAAACAGCAAACCGGCAATGGTCAGCGCCGGAAGCAGGGCGTTGCGCGCCACATGACGCCACAACACGCCGCTGCGGCTGGCACCTTTGGCGCGGGCGACGGCGACAAACGGCTGGGTTTGCACCTGATCAATACTGCGGATGAGGATCTGCGCCAGCGGCGCGGAAATCGGTACCGCCAGGGTGATAACCGGCAGAATCAGCCCGACCCATTCACCCGGATTAATCACCGGGATCCAGCGCAGATGGAACGAGAAAAACTGAATCAGCGCGATGCCCAGCCAGAAGGTCGGGATGGAAATAAACAGCGACGGCACCGCCTGCAAAGCATTTTTCAGCCAGCCGAAATGCAGCAGGCTGGAGAGAAATGCCAGCGCAAAAGCCACCACGGCGGCCAGAGCAAAACCCATCAGTGCCAGACGCAGTGTCGGCGGAAAGTTACTGCTGAGTAATTCGGTGACCGGTACGCCAGCCTGAATCGAGTAACCCAGATCCCCGCGCAGAAAATTGCCCAGCGTATGCAGATATTGTTGCCAGACCGGCACATCCGCGCCGTAAGCGGCACGCATATCGGCGATTTGTGCCGGGCTTAATCCCATGTCCGGGTTCTGGAATTTAATCAGAATCGCGTCACCGGGCAGCACCTGCAACAGGATGAAGGAGACGGTAAACGCCGCCCACAACACCAGCAAAGCCTGCCCGAATCGACCGCTCACGTATCGGCTCATGATTTACTCCCCGTCAGTTAATGCTTTTCCAGCCAGGCGCCGTAGAAGCTCGGACGCCCGACCGCTTCAAAGCTTACGCCTTTGAAATACGGCGCACCGGCAAACACCTGCGGCTCTTCGAAAATCGGAATGACATACGCCTGATCGAGCAGGTAGTTCTGCACGTCGCCGGTCAGTTCAAGCCGTTTTTTCGGATCGACTTCGGCAGAAATCGCGGTCAGCAGATCGTTAAGTTTGTCGTCGCGGAAGCTTTTCACTTTGCTGCTCAGGCCGCCTTTTTGCAGCAGCGCATCGCGGTTGGTCGGGTAGAAGGAGCTTTTGATGACGTCCGGATCGGCGCGTCCGACTTCCACCACGTTAGCCGGGGTTTTCTCCGGATCGAGGTTATCCGCTACGCGGCTGCCCGCGTCGCCTGCCAGAATATTCAGCTTCGCGCCGACCTGGCTCCATTGCTGGGACACCAGCTGCAACACCTCTTTGTTCTGCGGCTGTGGCAGCGATTCATAAATAGTCAGTGACAGCGTTTTGCCTTCTTTCTGGCGGATGCCGTCCGGGCCTGGTTTCCAGCCCGCCTCATCGAGCAGCTTTTTGGACAGCGTCGGGTCGTAGGTCAGTTTGTGGCTCAGATCGACATAACCGGCTGCGGTTTTGGCAATCACCGAAGTGGCCTGCGGATAGTTTGGTGAGAACAGTGTATCGACCACCTGTTTGCTGTTGGTGGCGTGCAGCAGCGCCTGACGCACTTTCAGATCCGACACCAGCGCGTTGTCCGGACGGAACGAAATGCTGTCGTTAACGCCTTTGGTCGGCGCGGCATAAAGCGGGAAGTTCTGGTCTTTGGCCTGTTTCTCGTCATACGCCTGAACCTGACGGATGAAATCAGCCTGACCCGCCAGCAGTGCGCCGATACGCACGCTGTCTTCACCGGTCACGATCACTTTGATGCCGTCGAGGTTAGCGCGACCCTGCTGTTTAAGGTTTTTCGGCCCCCAGTTGTAATCCTTGCGGGCAGCCAGATCGACTTCACGCCCCAGCGTTTCTTTGCTGACCACAAACGGGCCGGAACCGATGATGTGCGTGGCGTCGCCCAGCGCATCAAAATTACGATCCAGCGTGCTCAGCGACACCAGACCGGAGCCAATAGTTGCCGTGCCCTGCAGGAATCCCGGCGAGGATTTTTTGAAATAGAACTTCACGGTCAGCGGATCAACCACTTCGCTGTGATCGTAATTGTTGATGACTTCGGAGACCGGCAGGTGATGCTCTTTGTTGCCCAGACCGTAAGTATCAAAGTTTTTGGCGACCGCGTTGGCATCGAGCGGCGTGCCGTCGGAGAAGGTCACGCCCGGACGCAGTTTAAAGGTGTATTCGGTTTTATCTGCGTTGAATGACCAGGATTCAGCAATCCAGGGTTCAATCTCCAGCGTCTTCGGATTCTGATAAGTCAGTTTGTCGGTGATCTGATTGAGTATGCCGCCGTTCGGGTAGAAGCCACCTGCGGGCGGATACAGGTTGGTGTGCGCCTGCTGTTCAAGATAAATCAGCGTGCCGCCCTGAACCGGTGTGCCGTCGGCGGCGATGGCAGAAAACGTGCTGGTGAGAAGTGCCCCTAAAGCCAGTGCGCGGGTCACCGCGTTAATCCGGCGAATGTTCTTCATCGTTAAACCCTTTTTCTTATTGGTCATGGTGACAGGTGATGACTTTGGCGTGCTTAGAACCAAAGTGCTGAACCCATAACAAACCAATTTAAGAGGGAGGTGAACGAAGGAATTTTGCAATCGTTAGCTGGAAACGGCATTAGGGAGAATGTGCGGGAGGCAGAAAGAAAAAAACCAGCGGCTAATCCGGACGGGTGGACCGGCTAACCGCTGGCGATCATCAAAAATGATGAGCTAAGGAGAAACTGAGGTCGTCAGTGATCTTTTAATGCAGCTTCTGTGCCAGCTTTTATTTCAGGCTGAATTTTTGCCTGTTTGCTGCGACTCAGGAAGGCATTGAGTAAAATGGCACCAAACGTGGCTGTGCCGATGCCGCCCATGCTGAAGCCGCCCAGGCTCAGGGTAAAGTTGCCTGCGCCCAGTACCAGCGTGACCGCCACCATGATCAAATTTCCGTTAAGTCCCAGATCCACCTGGTTTTGTACCCAGATGCGGGCACCTGCCACAGCGATCAGTCCGAACACCACAATCGATGCGCCGCCGAGTACCGGCCCCGGAATGGTGTGGATCAGTGCACCAAACTTGGGCGAGAAGCCCAACACAATGGCAACAATCGCCGCAGCAACAAAAATCAGCGTGGAGTAAATCTTGGTGACCGCCATCACGCCGATGTTTTCGGCATAAGTCGTGACACCGGTGCCGCCCGCCGAGGCAGAAAGTAAGGTTGCCAGACCGTCACCGACAAACGCACGGCCCATGTACGGGTCGAGATTTTTGCCGGTCATACCGGCCACGGCTTTAATGTGGCCCAGGTTTTCCGCCACCAGAATCACCGCCACTGGCGCAATCATCAGCATGGCGTGAGAACTGAACACCGGCGTGGTGATGGCCGGGATGCCAAACCACGGCGCCTGTGCCACAGCGCTGAAATCTACCGGTGTGCCCAGCCCGAGGCCGTTGGTAATGACCATGTAAATCAGGTACGCCGCCACCAGACCGAGCAACAATAACAGGCGCTGCACCAGGCCGCGGGTGAACACCGCCACCGAGCCGATACACAGCACGGTCATTACCGCCATCCAGCTGTCAAATGAAGAGGCCGACACGCTGTTAATGGCAATCGGCGCGAGGTTCAGACCAATTGCCATCACCACCGCACCCGTAACGACCGGCGGCATCAGACGTTCAATCCAGCGCGTACCGGCTGCCATCACCACAAAACCGATCAGCGTATAAATCACGCCGCAGGCAATAATGCCCCCCAGCGCCACGCCGATATTCGGGTTCGCGCCGTGGCCGCTGTAGCCGGTCACGGCGATCACCAGCCCGACAAACGCGGCGCTGGAACCGAGATAACTGGGTACGCGTCCGCCGACCACCAGGAAGAACAGCAGGGTGCCGATGCCCGACATCAAAATCGCCATGTTGGCATCAAAACCCATCAGCAATGGCATTAACACGGTGGCACCAAACATCGCCACCGTATGTTGCAGCCCCATGATTACTGTCGATCCGAACGGCAGCCGTTCATCCGGTGCGATCACCGCGCCATCCAGATTGCCTTCTCTTTTACGCCATTGTGGAAACCAGGAGGTATTTGCCATGCACGACCCTTACTAAGTTGAGAGGATTGAGTTAACAGGCTATCTGACGCATTAGCGGATGATAGCGCCGGTCGAAATACACCAGTCCGTGGCTGTCGTCGTTGCGTCGTAACGCAACGGCTTCACAAAACAAAATGTCGTGGGTGCCGACGCTGGTGATTTGCGTGACTTTGCAGTCAAACGACACCAGCGCGTCGGTGAGGATCGGCGAGCCGGTGGCGAGGCGTTCCCACTCAGCGGCTTCAAAACGTTGCTCCGTCGGCGTTTTTCCACCGAATAAATTGGACAGTGACTCATGGCAATCAGCCAGCGTGTTAACGCACAGCACCTGATTCTCTTTGAAGACCGGATACACCGACGCCGAGCGGTTCAGGCAGACCAGCAATGTCGGCGGCGAATCGGTGACGCTGCATACGGCGGAGGCAGTGAAACCTGCCCGCCCGCCGGGGCCGTCGGTGGTGATGATGTTGACGGCTGAGCCGAGGCGCGCCATTGCATCGCGATACTCTTGTTTTTCAACGGCGGCTTGTTTCTCAACGGCGGCTTGTTTCTCAACGGCGGCTTGTTTCTCAACGGCAGCGTGTTTTTCAACGGCAGCGTGTTTCTCAACGACTGGCATATCGGGAACAGGCAGTGTGGCGTTCAGGGTTGATGGCATGGTCGTGTCCTCAAATTTTTTCATTGATGCTTACAGCACACGGCAGGCGCGGTCGAAATCAAGGCGCGGTGCACGCGGATACACTTTGCTGTGATCGCCGTAGCCGATGTTGATCAGGAAATTAGATTTCCAGCCTTCCTGCGCCAGAAATG
Organism: Rahnella sp. WP5; assembly: GCF_000745615.1. NCBI lineage: Bacteria > Pseudomonadati > Pseudomonadota > Gammaproteobacteria > Enterobacterales > Yersiniaceae > Rahnella > Rahnella sp. WP5. The sequence continues at coordinate 583,656 of NZ_KN050721.1, forward strand.
TTTCGTCGACTCTGGCGTTGTCAAAACCGGACATCGGCCCGGTATCCAGCCCGAGGGAGCGGCAGGCCATGATCAGGTACGCGGCCTGCAAGCTGCTGTTGCGAAATACCGTGTCATGCGCCAGTTGCGGGCTGGAGGTGAACCACGAACGGGCATCGCCGGAGGGATACAGTTCCGGCAGCAGTTCGTAAAATTCCGGATCCCAGGCAATGATCGCCGTCACCGGCGCAGTCATGGTTTTTTTCAGATTGCCGCCCGAAAGCGCCGGAGCCAGTTTTTCTTTCGCCTCAGGACTCTGAATAAACACGATGCGCAGCGGGCTGCAGTTGGCCGAGGTCGGCCCCATGCGTGCCAGTTGGTAAATCGTTTTCAGTTGTTCGCCGGTGACCGGTTTATCCAGCCAGCCGTTGTGCGTGCGGGCTTCGGTGAATAAGGTTGCCAGCGCGCTGGCGGTTAATGCTTCGGCCATGATGTCTCCGTGGGCAGGTGACCGGACGGCGTAGCGGACGCTTGCGATGAGTGCCGCAGCAGCCAGTCCAGTAAAATCGGGTTAAAGGTTTCCGGGTCGGTCACGCTCATGGCGTGGCCGCCGTACAGCATTTGCGTGTGTTCGCCGTTAGGCAGACGGGAAGCGAGATCGACCGAACGCGACCACGGCACCAGCAAATCGTCTTTACAACTGAAAGCCAGCGTCGGGGTGATCACTTGTCCAAGCGACGCCGTCAGGTCTGAATTCATCAGCGCCTGCAAACGGTGCAGCAGGTTTTCCATCCCCTGAAAATGCGCCACCTGATGCTGGCGCTCTTCCTGCAATAACGCGTCATGTTCAGAAAGCCAGTCACCCGGATACAGAAACAGCGGCTGCGCCTGCACGTAGGCATCGACCCCGCTGTTGAGCAGTAAATTCTGCCGCACTTCAAAGCAGCGCCGCGTCTGGCTGTCGAGCTTTGTCCAGCCGTTAATCACCACCAGACTTTGCAACAGCGCCGGATAACGCAGGGCAAGATGCAGGCCGATAATGCCGCCGAGCGCGTGACCGACCAGATGACAGCGGCTGATTTCCAGCTCATTGAGCATACCCGCCAGTTCATCGGCCATGTCTTCCATCCGGTAACCGGCGGGCACCGTGCCCTGACTGACGCCGGTACCGTGCTGGTCATAGACCACCACGCGGAAATGCTCCGCGAGCATGGCCAGTTGCGGCTGCCAGAAACCACCGGAACCGCCGAGGCCGGAGGAAAGCACGACGGTTTCTGCATCAGCATTTTTCTCACCCAGTACCTTGTAATACATGCTGTTACCTCAGGGAGTTCAGGACAGGTTCCATCGCACGGATTATTTGCCGATATGGGCAATCGAGGCGATTTCAATCAGCGCATCCGGTTTCACCAGCCCGCACTGAATGCAGAACCGTGCCGGTTTTTCGCCCGGGAAGTATTCGGCGTAAACCTGATTTACCGCACCGTAGTTCGCCCAGTCGGTGATGAAAATTGAATTCATGGTGACGTCATCCATTGTGCCGCCCGCGGTTTCGATCACCTTTTTGATGATCTCCAGTACGTGGCGGGTTTGCGCCGCGGCATCGCCGACATGCACGACATTGTTGTCTTTATCAAACGGCAACGTGCCGGAAACATACACCACGCCATCGGCGAGGGTGCCCGGAACAAAAGGTGCCAGCGGAACGCCGCTGCCAGCCGGAATAATGGCGCTTTTAGGCATGGTTAATTGTCCTTTTCAGAAAGCGGTCAGGCCTCGTTTTGTTCAGTTTTGTAACCCACGGCGTCGCAGAAATTACGTACGCTGGAGACCCAGCCAAAGAAGGTTTCAATGTTATAAATCGCCGCTTTTTGTGCGAATTCCGGCCCGGCCTGATGGGTGGCGTCTTCCAGTACCACACCGAAATATTCGAGGAAGAAACCATCACGCAGCGTAGATTCCACGCAGACGTTAGTGGCGATACCGGTGAACACCAGATGGTGAATACCGTAGCTGCGCAGCAGGCTGTCGAGCTGAGTATTGAAGAAGCCGCTGTAGCGTGGTTTGGGCAGGACAATGTCGCCCGGCTGCGGCTGCAGTTCATCCACCAGGTCATAATCCCAGTCACCTTTCGCCAGCAGTTTGCCCATCAGTTCCGGGCGTTTACGCATGGTTTTCAGCGCATTGGATTTATGAAAGTTAGGCGAACCGGCACCGCCAGCTTCGACGTACTGATTGTCCCAGCCGTTCTGGAAGAAAATCACTTTGATCCCGGCGGCGCGGGCAGCGGCAATCGCCACTTTGATATTGGCAATCACTGGCGCGGTGGCGGAGACATCAAACCCCGCCAGATCCAGATAACCGCCCTGTGAGGCGTAGGCGTTTTGCATATCCACCACAATCAGCGCCGTTTGCTGCGGCGTAAAGGCAATGGCTTCAGGACGTGCTGTGAGGATCGTTTCCTCGCCGGTGTTGTGGGGCTCGCGGCGGACCACAGTTTGATTCTCAACAACGTTCATCATGCGACCTCTTTCTGCTCAGTGCCGATGTGCTGGCGGGTTTTCATGAGTGGCTGGATATAACGGCCAAAGTTTTCGATGCCTTCGACAAAATCGTCAAAGGTCAGCAGTACGCCGCCTGCGCCGGGCACGGTGTCGATTTCGTCAAGCATTCTGGCAACGCTGGCGTAAGAACCGACCAGTGTGCCCATATTGATATTGACCGCCGAAGTCGGGTCAGCCATCTGGCGGACGTTGGTATCAGCGCCGGATTTGGTGTCTTTGCTGCTCTGATCGGTGAGCCACGCGAGCGCCTCGGCGTCAGCACCGGATTTATACAAATCCCATTTGGCGCGGGCAGCGGCGTCGGTTTCGTCGGCAATGACCATAAACAGGACATAAGAGGAGACGTCGCGCCCTTCGGCTTCGGCCGCCGTTTTCATGCGTGCGGCGGTCGGTGCAAAGGCGGTCGGTGTGTTAACGCCTTTGCCGAAGCAGAAGTTGAAATCGGCATGTTTGGCGGAGAACGCCATACCCGCATCACTTTGTCCGGCGCAGATCACTTTCATTTCGCTCTGCGGGCGCGGACTGACGCGGCAGTCGTCCATTTTGAAGAATTCGCCGTCGAGTGTGCAGTGACCGGTGCCCCACAGGTCGCGCAGCACGCTGACGTATTCGGTCAGGTAATCATAGCGGCGGCTGAAATAGTCATCGCCCGGCCACATGCCCATTTGCTCGTATTCCGGTTTCTGCCAGCCGGTGACGACGTTCACGCCGAAACGTCCGTTGGAAATGGAATCAATGGTGGCGGCCATGCGCGCCACAATCGCCGGAGGCATCACCAGCGTGGCGGCGGTGGCATAAAGCTGGATGCGGGAGGTCACGGCAGCCAGACCGGCCATCAGCGTGAACGACTCCATATTGTGTTCCCAGAATTCGGTTTTGCCACCGAAGCCGCGCAGTTTGATCATCGACAGCGCGAAATCAAAATGATAATGCTCCGCTTTCTGCACGATGGTTTTGTTCAGTTCGAAGGTCGGTTTGTACTGCGGCGCAGTTTCTGAAATTAACCAGCCGTTGTTGCCGATAGGAATGAATACACCGATTTTCATAGCTCACCTCGGTTGAAAATAAAAATTACCAAAACAAGGGCTTGCGAAAATCTCTGCGCGGCTTGAGTGCGTCCTGCGGGTTCCGAATTGCACCGTGCTGAAATCTCCTGACGGGAAAGCTATTGCAAACGTGATGCCACTTTTAGAATGCGCAGTGTTATCAATGAGTTAAAAATGTGTTTCGTTTTCAGGTGGAGCAAATGGTCTGTTTCAGACCATTTGGTCAAAAATAACTGCACATCTATCAGGCAGGATTGAACAAAAATGGTGCAAATTTGTTAAACGGATAACTCTTTGTGGTTAATGTTTATTGTCTTTGGTGTTACTTTCATCATCGACAGGCTTAGCGATAGTCGCTTGTACCTCCATTTGTTATGATTTCCGTCTTGCTGTTTGTCTCAGGGAGACATTGTGAAGCCATTGGTTGAACCTCCGTTGCCTCACGCCGGAGAGAAAAAATCCCGCCAGACGGCGGCGAAAGCGCCGACGCGACGCTCGCGGGCCGTCGCCGCCAAACGCAGCAATATCATGGCGGCGGCGCTGGAGTTCTTTTCGTTGTACGGCATGCATGGCACCAGTCTGGATCAGGTTGCCGAGCGCGCCGACGTGTCCAAAACCAATCTGCTGTATTACTTCCCGTCGAAAGAAGATTTGTATATCGCGGTGCTCAAAGGGTTGCTGGATATCTGGCTGGCGCCGCTGAAAGCGTTGCAGTCGGATCAACATCCGCTGGAAGCTATCCGGGAATATATCCGCCTGAAGCTGTGCGTTTCGCGCGATCACCCGCAGGCATCAAAGCTGTTTTGTCTGGAGATGGTGCAGGGCGCGCCGCTGCTGAAACAGGAACTGGGCGGTAGCCTGAAAACGCTGGTGGAAGATAAATCGGATGTGATACGCGGCTGGATTAAAGCAGAACTGATCGCACCTGTTGACCCGATGCAACTGATATTTATGCTGTGGGCGACCACGCAGCATTACGCCGATTTCGGCGTGCAGGTCGAAGCCATCACCGGCAAAACGCTCAGTGATCCTGAGTTCTTTGAACAAACGGTGAGTAACGTGCAGCGCATTATTACCGAAGGCATTCAGCTTCGGGTCTGAGAGGGCAGAATGGATTCGGTTTCACAATTAGTTCTTGGCGCTGCGGTCGGCATTGCGGTGATGGGCAAACGGGTGCCGGTGTGGAAATCTGCACTGGCTGGCGCGGTATGCGGAACCTTGCCCGATCTGGATGTGTTTTACGATCACGGTGACGCCATCAGCAATATGACCCTGCATCGCACCGAAAGCCATGCGCTGTTTTATCTGACGCTGGTTTCGCCGCTGCTGGCCTGGCTGATGGCAAAATTGCTCAGCGGCGGGCAGCATTTCAAACGCTGGTGGGGCGCGGTCTGGCTGGCACTGATCACTCATCCGTTGCTGGATCTGATGACGGTGTACGGCACGCAGCTTGGATTGCCATTCACAAACTATCCGTTTGCGGTCGGCAGCATTTTCATCGTCGATCCGCTTTATACCTTACCGCTGATCATCGGCGTCGGGCTGGCGCTGTACCGCGAGCAACAGCGTGGGATCATGTGGAATAACGTGTTGCTGGGCGTGAGTTGTTTATATCTGGCCTGTACCGCCTTCGAGCAACATCAGGTGACGCGGCATGTGGGCGAGGAATTACAACGCCAGAACATCGAAAGCACGCAGATTCTGGTCACGCCGACCCCGCTCAATTCGCTGGTATGGCGTGTGGTGGTGATGAGTAAAGACAGTTACGGCGAAGGGTTTACCTCGCTGCTGCATCCGGATTCGCCGATCCGTTTCCGCTTCTATCCGCGCGGTGAAGCGTTGTATGAAGCACACAAAGATAATGCCTTTCTGGCGCGTGTCGCCTGGTTCAGCCACGGCTTTTTCAGCGTAAAAGAGCAGGGCGGCCATATTCTGGTCAGCGATTTACGTATGGGGCAGGAACCGGATTACACCTTTGTGTTCGATCTCGGCGAGATGAAAGCCGGTGCACCACCAGAACTGCCGGTGAAAGTGGCATCCGCCAGACCGTCGGCGGTGAAAATGTGGGATCAGTTCAGACAGGCGCTGGAAGTGGAGTAATCTGCAATAAAGCAAAAGGAGCCATTTGGCTCCCCGACTGAGGTGTTAGCATCAAAGTGTTGTCATAACGGTGGGAAGTGTTTGCCTGCATTGACTCTCGCAGACAAACACCGGAGATCCGACCGTTAATTAACTCTCACGTGGTGGAATGTCATCATCGACAAAACCGATAAGAGTTAATGCCTGCTGAATTTCAGGGCAGGTCATAAAATAGCGCCATAACAATCCACTACGATGGTTTTCAATCATGCCAATGATTGGCCCCTGGTCGATGGCCAGATATCCATCGGAATACCAGTTTTTGGAAAGATTAACACCATCAATAAACCCGCATTTCTCTGTCCACAGCGCATTGCCCAGGTCGTCATAAAAATGGCGCAGCGCTGCCATCGACGCTTCAGGTAAATAAGGTAAGTCACATAGTGCAGCGGTAAGGGTAATCGTGCCGTCATCAGACGTTGGATCATGACTTGCATAACCTGCAGGCCCGTAACCCGATGTCAGTCCCCAGTAATTTTCTGCATAGCCGTTAAATCCGCCAGGATTATCGATACTGTAAGCCTGCTGGATCTGGCTTTGCGCTTCACCCTGCTGGAAATAATTCACGTTATTGGCACTGTCCCGCAGGTTACGCGGATCAAAACCGAGGAACGAGTAATGCATAAAGAACATCGGGCCGCCCATCGTCGGGCCGATCGGCAACGTGATGTCGTAATAGACTTTGTTTTTGTTGTTATAACTTCCCTGTGACCAGCCACTTTTCCAGAGTGCCGGGTCGATGGCATGCGTCGGAGAAGCGATAGCCAAAAGATAGGTTATCATCGCCTCATTCCAGCCGGTGATTTTCATCCCCATGGTGAACTGCAAATCTTTATCGATATGCCAGTACAGGCTGTTGCTGTTATTGGTGAAGTAGTTCCAGTCAATGTCATGCCAGAGGGCGTTGATTTTGTCCGTCAGCGCAGTGTCGTTAAAATACTGACGCGCTGTTAACAAGCCCTGCATCATATACGACGTTTCCACCAGATCGGCACCGTTATCATCGGAACCAAACGGAATGGTCGCGCCCGTACTGCCGTTAATCCAGTGCGGCCAGGCCCCTTTGTAGCGCGTGGTTGGTCCGCCAAGGAAATCGACCATTTTGTTAATGCGGTCGTACCCATCCTCACGACTGACGAAACCGCGCTCAATCGCCACTAAAATCCCCATGATGCCAAAGCCGCTCCCCCCAATAGCAATGGGTTCATCAGGCCCGGCATCGCTGTTGCGATATAACCGCTCAAAAGCCAGACCGCTGGTCGGGTGTGCGTAGTCCCAGAAATAGCGCAGCGTGGTTTGCTGTACTTTATCAAGCAACTGCTCGTCATCGAGGGACGGATAAACTGCCGCATTGACGGCCGCAAGCTGTTGAGAAACAATCGGGTCCAGTTCTCCGAAACGGTTGATGCGAATATCCATACAGGCCACGCCATCACGGGCAGCTACGTCTTTCACCCATTGGGCGAGCGCGTCGGTGTCGTAATGTTTACCGGTATCGCTTGAACCCATCGCGCCCCAGCCCGCATTCACCGCCTGGTTACCGAGTGCTATCCAGCGGAACCACTGATGATAGCCGTCGTTGCTGTCCCAGCGTGTGTCCGGCAGGTCAGTCATCACATAGTTGCCTTCGGCATTTTTCGAGCCGTAGGATTCACCCGCTGAGTAATCTGTGTAAGTCAGGGTATGAACACCAATCCCGGTGACAATTCGGTCCGGATTCCCCGCCCGCGAGCCGTCCACCACATCGTTAATGTTGTAAGGCTGGTTCATGTCGGTGTAGTTATTCCACATGCCATCGAACCACCAGCCTGCTAACAAATCACCGTAGCGTTCACCAAACTCTCTTACCACCGCGTAATTCATGCGCGTGGTTTCTGACGTGATAACGTTGTCAAACGGGGAGCATTCGTACAGATGCGGGACCAGCATGTCACCCCAGCGATCCGGCGAGTGCTGATTCGCGTCATCATCGTAATAGACCAGGCTGGCTTTAGCTGGCGCGTAACCCATCATGTACAACATCAGTTTGATATCGTATTTCGCCAGTTCCTGAGCCATTTCCAGCGGCAAATCACGGATGGCGCTGCGCACGCCAGGCTCAATATCCAGAATGGCGTCATGAGTTTTATTCGGGCCAAGGTTATATCCGGCATGTTGATCCATCGTCAGCAGAACAAATCCTGCCCCCGTTTCGCTGACGGCTTTGGCATAAGCCTGCACGTCAAAAGTACTGAGGAAATCGTCCCAGCTTTCGCCCGGCTGCCATTTCTCATCTTGCGGAATATCCGATGAGAGATTGAGATAGTTAGGCAGGAAATGGTGCGATACGCCGTAGTGCGCATTGCGGAACCAGTCGGTTCGCGGGTTGCCACTTCGCGCAACGACAGGCCCGACAATCACAGATTGTGACTCACCAAAGCACAGGCGTTCATTGCGCGGTGTAACCGTGACACGAATGTATTTCCCGTTGTGCTCAGGCAACAGCATCATTGTGCGGGTATGCAACCCGTTGATGGTACTGAATGGGCCAGTCGTACTGCTCGCCACTTCCCACAGGTATTCACTGCCATTTTCTGCAAAACCGCCGGGGTCAGTAAAAAGATAATCCGGGCGTAGAATTTCGCGCGTCAGTAACGAACCGTTTAATACCAGTGACGAGAGGGAAGGCGCGGCTATCGTGGTCGGTTCCAGCGAGAAATCCGCATCGACAGGCAACTCCCGATAACGCACGGTGAAGATGATATTTTGTTCAACCGCCGCAAGTTCGAGTGGCGTGAAAGAGAGTGTTGCCGTATTGCTTGCCGCATCCCACACAAAACCAGTTATTGGCAAACCCACGCGCATTTCACTGTTCACTTTGAGGTGTGTCCGGAAATCACTCAGCACAGGCTCGACAGATTGCGGGTGAACAAACGCAGCTTTCAGCGTGCCGTTGCTCGCCTGAAGGTTGAAGTTCGTGTCGGCCAGTTGACGATAATGCCCGCTCAACGTTTGCGGGCTTATCTGTGAATCAAAGAATTTAACTTCATCAATGATACCGTCGAAAGCATCCGTCACCGCGCCGTTGGTATCCAGCCGTCCGCCCACTTTCACCGAAGTGGTGACATTTGTTTGCACCACGTTACTGCCGCCTGTCATCGCTATATTGCCGTTAACCGCCAGGGCATATTCATCACCCTGGCGCAAAATGGCGACGTGGGTCCAGGCATTCAGCGGAATAAAAGACTTGGTTTTTAAAGTAAACGAGGTGCTGTTGGTATCATTCGACATCGTGCAAACCAGCTGATTGTCCTGGGTGTAAAGCTGCCAGCGCTGGTTGTTGTTATTACGCGTGTCCTGGCTGACGATCATGCTCATCGCCGTCGACCGCGGATAAATCCAGGCTTCCACGGTAAAGGCGGAATATTGCAAACAATCCAGCACGCCTAAATCAATATAACCCGGCTGCCCGCTGGCAAAATCGATACCATTGTTGAGCTTTGCCGTCACCAGCGAGGGGGCTTGTCCCTGGCTTATTGCACTACGTTGGTTATTAATGGTCTCTAAGAAAGCCCCGTCAGTTTCATCATCAAAGGTGTAGTAATACTTCATGCCCTGGTTGTAAGTAAACGTGGCCTGAATATCGGCAAAATCTTTCGTCAGGATCTCATTTTTAAGCCCGTGGAAAGTCAGGGTATAGGGAATTCCAGTTTGTAAGTCAGGCACATTAAGTGTCAGTGTGGTTTTTAAATCATTCAGCGCGACACTTTGAATAACGCCACCATTATCCAGCACAGAGTTAGTGAGAGTTAACGCACTCGTTGAATCCAGAGCCTGGTTAAACGTCACCAGAATATTGTTATTACTGTCGGTAGTGGTTTCAACGATTTCAAGATCACCGGCATTGTAGACTTTTAATGCATCCAGATGTGCATAAGACCCCGAACGTTTAATTCCCTGAATCGTGTGTGAACCAAACGGTAAATCCACCTTTTGATACAGAATATGGCTGTCCAGATGGGTGGAAGACCAGGTGCTTATTCTGCCCTGAGACACACCATCAATATAAATTTCAACATCACCCTGATCGCTACTGCTTTCGGCAATATAAGAAATACCGGTACCAATAAAGTTTAGTGTAAAGGTCGCAGAGTTATTACTCTGGGTATACGAGGTGGTGTGATAAAAGATACTTTGTGTACGGTTCGTGCTGTGCGTCCACTTACCGGCATATACAATGTCGGCGACCGGGTCGTCATAAACCTGTTCCGCAGGAAGTGCAGTGTAGTTTAGCGTAAAGGTCTGGTTTTGAACGGTAGTGGTCAGAATCTGGTTGCTGATTTGGCTCAACGTAAGTGTGTAATCCGTTTGCGTGGTCAGCCCGGTAATGGTGAGATCAGCAGTTTTTCGGTCATTGCTTAAAGTGACGGAGACAACGCTTGCTCCGTTGTTCAACTGATAATTTCCCGGTTCAGTTCCGCTTTGGCTATCCAGCGATTGATTGAACTGAAGTCGTGCTGTCCCTTCACTGCCTGCGCCCAAAAATTGCTCTACTTCAGCGGTAAGCGGGGCATCGTTATACACTTTAAGCTGATCAAGCAGCATCCAGGATCCGTTTTTTTTCACCCCTTTAAAAGTATGTTCTCCGGGCGATATGTCGGTAATATAATAAATAAGATCGCTGTACTGGCGCGTTGAAGTTTTGGTTGTTGCCGTACCGTGTAACACGCCATCAAGATAAAAATCTATTTCGCCCTGATCGGTATTTCCTTCGCTGTAATACCCAATGCCGGAACCGGTAAATGTGTATTCAAAATACTTACCGTTATCATACAGCGCCATACTTGCACCATCATCGCTGTATGCTCGTCCGGTATATCGGGTCCAGTTTCCGGTATAAATAATAGAGGGGTCATTATCCTGAATGATAATTTCTGGTTGTACATCTTGCTTTGCAGAACACATAATATAGACCTCACGCTAATCGACATTAAATTCAATTTAATGCTAACTAAGGTATGAGGCGGGCGTGTATCATAAATAATCACGCAGAGAAAATTATATTTTTTAGTGAATGTTTATGATTTAAATATTTAAATGAAAGTACCGCCAAGGATTTGCAGCGCATTTATAATAAAAAAGAGATTAATAATTAATGAGAGAGAATTACTGAGGAGGATTTTTATGCTCCTCAGTAATTCAAGACACTGTGATTACCAAATACCTTTGGCAGTATATTCGTGCAATCAGGACTGGCGTCTGCGCAACCCGTAGCCAATCGCCAGAATCACAAACCACAGCGGCGTGACGAGTAACGCCTGACGGGTATCATCCTGCAAGGTCAGCAGTACCAGAACAAAAGCAAAGAATGCCATACAGACCCAGCACATCAGTTTGCCGAGCGGCATTTTGTAGATTGAAGCTTCGTGCAGTTGCGGACGTTGACGGCGGTAGACCAGATAAGAGCAGAGGATGATGGTCCAGACGAACATAAACAGAATCGCCGAAACGGTCGTGACCAGCGTGAAGACCGTCACCACATTCGGGATCAGGTAAATCAGCACCACACCGCCGAGCAGGCAGATGCAGGAAAATGTCAGGCCGTTCGACGGTACAGCGCGGGAAGAGAGCTTGCCGAACGCTTTCGGCGCATTGCCTTCCTGTGCCAGACCGAACAACATGCGACTGGTGGAGAATACGCCACTGTTGGCGGAAGAGGCCGCCGAAGTCAGCACCACAAAGTTGATAATGCTCGCCGCAGCCGGAAGACCGGCAAGTACGAACAGTTCAACGAACGGGCTTTTATCCGCCACCACATGGCTCCAGGGTGTCACTGACATAATCATGATCAGTGAGAATACATAGAACATGATGATGCGCAGCGGAATGGCGTTGATGGCGCGCGGCAGGGATTTCTGCGGATCTTTAGTTTCAGCGGCGGTGGTGCCCACCAGTTCGATACCGACAAACGCGAACACCGCTATCTGGAAACCGGCAAAGAAACCGCTCACGCCTTTCGGGAAGAACCCGCCGTCATTCCACAGATTGCTGAAGGACGCGACAGTGCCGGTGGGGGTCTGGAAGTGGGTCAGCACCATCACCAGCCCGGCGATAATCAGCCCGACGATGGCGACGATTTTGATCATCGCGAACCAGAATTCCATCTCACCGAACATTTTCACAGTGGCGAGATTGAGGCTCAGCAGCACCAGCACGCAGAGCAGGGATGCGACCCATTGCGAGAGCCCGGGGAACCAGAACTGCGCGTAAGCGGTGATGGCGACGACGTCGGCGATGCCGGTGACCACCCAGCAGAACCAGTAGGTCCAGCCGGTGAAATACCCGGCCCACGGGCCCAGCAGGTCGGCGGCAAAGTCACTAAAAGATTTGTATTCGAGGTTGGACAGTAACAGTTCGCCCATCGCGCGCATGACGAAAAACAGCATAAAGCCGATGATCATGTAGACGAAGATGATGGATGGACCGGCGAGGCTGATGGTTTTGCCTGAGCCCATAAACAGGCCGGTACCGATCGCGCCGCCAATGGCAATGAGCTGGATATGACGATTGGAGAGATTTCGCCGCAAACCTTCAGCGTTCTCTTCCCCAGGCTGGACGAGGATTTTTGACTCTTCTTGCATGTTGTATTGATTCCTGTTTTTTGCTTTTTGCGTATGAACTCCGCCATATCGCATTCATTTACGTCAATTTTTTGAGCTCTGAGTGGCCCTTTGGTCACCACGACCGGAACGACAGCGTGCGTGAACGTTGTAATAGTAATGTTAAGTGCGCATTTATTATAACTGGCATGAAAAATGCCAACGGAAAAAATGTATCGTAATTTTTACATCGCGGATAACTGAGTGTTAATTAATCAAGTCTCTTCAGAGACGGTGGGAATAATAGCGTTTTTAAGAGTGATGAGCTTCACAAATATTAATGAAAATAACGGCAAAAAAGTGGGGGTAAGCGTTTGACATCACCCTTGCAGAGGAGAATAATCCGTCCCGTTGGGTCGTTAGCTCAGTCGGTAGAGCAGTTGACTCTTAATCAATTGGTCGGCGGTTCGAACCCGCCACGACCCACCAACAAATGATTAATCAATGCATTAAGCTCCTTCTGCTGTTATTTCCCTTCTTCTTTAATCCGTCAGTTCCTCTGTTTTATGCACTGCTAATAAAGTCATCGGCTGTCGGGAAATAAACCTCAACGGTTTGTCGTTTATTTACGCAATCTGGCAGGAATATTTTTATGGCATATAAAGATGAGCGGAAGGAAGAAATACAGGGAATAGCTGTCAGGCCCCGGTTTGAGGCCAAAACAGTGTTAAGTGCAGGAATGCATCAATACATAATGGTGGTATTGGGTGCATTGCCATTTTTGAGTTGTTTTTGTACACGCATGCACAGGCTGAAGATCAGCAGATGAACGTGCGTGATAAATGTGCTTTCTTCGGTGAACCGGTCACTGCGCAAGACGACCGTCTCCGAACGATTCTGTTTGGCAACCAGTAACTCAATCCCTTTGTCGCGGAATTCGTCTTCGTAGGCTTTAACGATCCCTGCGGGGGCGATTAATGTGTAGCTGTACATAGTGATTCCTGAAACTGAGTTGAACGACTGATCGGATAAATCCTAACAAGAATATCAAATACCAGTGGAGGACTATTAGCAATTCGGGTGATGTTTTTTTGTACTAACGTCACAGATTTAGATGACTTTTTTACGCTTGCGGACACTCCGTACCCGCTCCCACCGGTTTTTTGTTGCCCGCCGCGCGCACACTGCTATCATTCGTGCATAAACTCAGGGAGATAACGATGAAAAAAACACTGGTGGCCTTGGCTGCTTTATTTTTAGCCGGGTGTGCGGCCAATCCTTATGAACCGACGCTGCAGGTCAAGTCATCTTTCGCTAACGCCAGCCCGGCAGCGCCGGCAGGGCAGACCCACATCCGTTTACACCGTTTAGATCAGTGGTCAGTCGTGCCGTTTGAGAAAACCTGTCCGCTGATAGTGTTTTTAGACGGACAAACCGTGGCTTCCCTGCATTTTAATCAGTACGTGGATTTGAATGTGCCGAACGGGATGCGCACTATTGATGTTCGCATTGCCTGCGCGCTGACCAAGACATCAGGTTCGATTACCGTTGATGCGAATGGTAAAAGTATCAGTCTGGAAACGGATCGCAGCTTCTTCGGAACCTACAATATCCGGCCGGAAGGCAGCGGCAATAAATAACAAAATGAATAAACCCGCAGAATGCGGGTTTTTTTATGATCATTTTCTTTTTGTCCGTTTTGCGAGGGTGACTGTCAGTTAGTCAGGCGCAGGAAGTTATCGTTTGCGTACTATGGATTTAACGGAACATAACCGCTGCCCAATGATAAAAGGAGAATCGTATGTTAAACGACCCGTCGCAAAAATATCGCCCCTTCCCGCAGGTGAATTTACCCGATCGCCAGTGGCCAGGAAATGTGCTCTGTAAAGCGCCGCAATGGTGTTCAAGTGATTTGCGTGACGGCAATCAGGCGCTTGCAGAACCCATGGATAATGCCCGTAAGCGTCAGTTTTTTGATTTGCTGGTGAAGTGTGGTTTTAAGCAGATTGAGGTGGCGTTTCCCTCGGCTTCACAAACCGATTTTGATTTTGTCCGCAGCCTGATTGAAGAGAGGCTCATCCCGGATGATGTGGTGATTCAGGTGCTGACGCCTTCGCGGCCGGATCTGATTGCCCGCACCTTTGAGGCACTCAAAGATGTGCCGCGTGCCATTGTGCATTTATATAACGCCACTGCGCCTGTGTTCCGTGAAGTGGTATTTAATCAGGATCAGGCCGCAACGCGCGAGCTGGCGGTTCGCGGCGCTCAGCAAATTCGTCAGTTGTGCGAACAATATTCGCAGACTGAATGGACGTTTGAGTATTCACCGGAAACCTTCTGCTTCACCGAACTGGAGTTTGCGCTGGAAGTGTGTGAAGCCGTGGCGGATGTCTGGAAACCGGGCAATGAAAGGCCGATGATCATTAATTTACCGGCAACAGTAGAAGTCAGCACACCGAATGTTTATGCCGATCAGATTGAATGGTTCTGCCGTCATTTCAGCCACCGTGAACAGGTTTCCATCAGTGTGCATCCGCACAATGACCGCGGAACCGGTGTGGCCTGTGCTGAGCTGGCGATGCTGGCCGGTGCCGACCGTGTGGAAGGATGTCTTTTTGGTAACGGTGAACGCACCGGCAACGTGGATATTGTGACGCTGGCGCTGAACCTTTACACGCAGGGCATCTCGCCGCAGCTGGATTTCAGCAATTTGCAGACGATTGTCGAGGCGGTGGAGGAATGTAACCAGTTACCGGTGCATCCGCGCCATCCGTATGCCGGTGAACTGGTGTTTACGGCATTTTCGGGCTCGCATCAGGACGCCATCAAAAAAGGGTTTGCTGCACAGAAAGCATCAGAGAGCACGGTCTGGCGCGTGCCGTATCTGCCGTTAGATCCTGCGGATGTCGGTTGCAGTTATGAAGCGGTGATCCGCGTGAACAGCCAGTCCGGGAAAAGCGGGGCGGCCTGGTTGCTGGAACAGAATCACGGGCTGAAATTGCCGCGCGGTTTGCAAATTGATTTCAGTAAAGCGGTGCAGCGTGAAACCGATACGCATGGCAAGGAAATGAGTACCAGCGATATCTGGCGACTGTTCCGGCAGCGTTACGGGTTAACCGATCTGCCCGTGGTGAAATTGCTCAGTTATGACATCCGCAGCGATGAGCAAAACGTCTGTCATTTCAGCGCGCGGATCCGCTATCGTAATGAAGAACAACATATTACGGGTAGCGGTAACGGTTTGCTGTCCGGTGCAGCGGATGCTTTGCGTCGCAGTTACGATGTGCTCCTGGAAATCGGCGATTATCATGAACATACGCTGGGACATCAGAGCCACAGTCGCGCGGTGGCGTATCTGAGCTGTCGGGGGAGGTTGGGCGAAACGTGTTATGGCGTGGGGATTGACAGCGATGTGTCCAGTGCTTCATTGCAGGCACTGTTCAATGCGGCCAGCGCCATTATGACTGATTAAAATATTCGCTGGGTGAGACGCCAAGCGACCGGCGAAACATCGCACTGAAGGCACTCGGGCTGTCGTAGCCGAGTGCCAGCGACACATCAATAACTGAAACGCCAACGGCAAGCTGGTTCAGTGCTTCGAGCAATTTTGCCTGGCGAATCCAGTCACTGAAACGTAATCCCGTTTCACGCTGGAAACGGCGTGAGAGCGTTCGGCTGCTGATATTCAGACGTTGCGCGACATCTTCCAGTTCCCACGTTGAACAAAGATCTGCACGAATTTGCTGGCAAAGCCCGCTCAGCTCCGGCTCGTTGGGTTCCGGCAGATAAAGAGGCAGTGTCGGCAACAGACGCAGTTCATCAAGCAATAATTCCATGATGCGTTCATCGCGCCCGCCGGGCAGATAATCGGCCGGAATAGTCAGCGAGGCCAAAATCAGTTCACGCAGCAGCGGAGAAATCTGCACTACCTGACATTGCGCAGGTAAGTCAGCACGGGCGAGGGGATCGACAAACAGCGTGCGGGCCTTTACACCGCCGATAAAACGCAGACTGTGTTCAACCTCTGCAGGCAGCCAGACCCCGCGCCCGGGCGGCACCATCCAGGTGCCGAGCGACGTATGCACTTCTACAATACCGGATAGCGTATGAATCAGTTGTGAGCAGTTGTGACTGTGGGCTGGCTCGCTGTCACCATGTTGATAATCAATAGCCAGAGGCGCAAGCACCTGATGCGGGGCAAGGAAGTTGTGATGCATTGATCAATGATTTTTCTGTTTTTTGGCGTCTTCTACGGCTTGTTTGGCTTCTTCTGCCGCTTTTTCAATTTCTTCTTCCGTCAGTTGTTCAGAAACTTCAAACAGTTCTCCCAGCCCGTCACTGACATGGACTTCGTCGGCTTTGCTTTTGTTTTCTTTATTCTTTTCGTCGCTCATGCTTATGTCCTCATTGAATGAATGCAGGGCATGATTATAGCAGACATTGCGGGGAATAACCGGGCGGAGAGAGGCAGAGCCTGTCAGGATGACAGACTCTGAAATAGCATTACTGACGGTAAGCAAACTTGATTTGCTGCAGGGAATTTTTGAACACGGCAGCCTGCTGTTCATCTTCCATCTGCGCGACAAAACGCTCCATGTTCAGCATCACTTTACCTGCATCAGCCTGGCCAATCGCTTTGAGGATCAGGGTCAGGGTGGCTTTCAGGCAGGCAACTTCTGTTGCCAGTGTTTCAACGTTTGCTTCAGTCGTAAAATCGCAATTACTCATTATTTGTATCCCCTCAGGCAAGCTGTCAGGCAGCGCACCGAATTCTGAACAGGTGAAAAGTGGCCGCATTTTAGCATAGTTGGCACGTTTTAGGGCAGGGCCAGAATGGCCGCTTAAAACGGGAGGTTAAGCGTCTGCATATAGTGTTTCCGGACAATGAGTAAAGAATACTAAACATAATGGGGGATTGAGAATTTTTCATCTTTATGTGCAGACTTATTCATATAAGCCATCATCAATTCGTGCGATCGCAAATAATAATTGGATATATCATAGATATATGAAGTGACAGTGCTGACGCTTAAATAGCCAGCATGGCGTAAAGAGAGTTTCAGATATGAGTAAGGGCCTGGAGTTATTTACTTACCGCTTAAAAGAAACCGCAGATTTTTCTGCTTGATCTTTGATTAGACACGTATTTTTAATAATTTATTAATACAGTTGGTGGTACTTCTCATTTACATTCAGCAAAGTAGTTTTTTGCAGACATTCCTTGGTCAGGAACGTCTGATAGAGTAAAATACTCGGGCTATAATAAATAACTGTGTCTTTCTGCTTTAAAAATACTACCGATGAGCGGTAGTGGGGCGAGTTAGTTGATATTGGCCTCTTATTTGCCACCTTCTCTTCATTTATAAGCTGTCTGAGAGCAAATTTTTAATGTTCGATACGTAGGTTTACGTAAGACAAGCGTGAAGTCCCTGACGGTGTGTTGCCCTTATTTTTTGGAGAATTCTCTTTGATAAGCGTTCTTCTTGTTGATGACCACGAACTGGTGCGCGCAGGGATCCGACGCATTCTTGAAGATATCAAAGGCATCAAAGTTGTTGGTGAGGCGCAATGCGGTGAAGATGCCGTCAAATGGTGTCGGACCAATGACGTTGATATTGTCCTGATGGATATGAACATGCCAGGTATTGGCGGGCTTGAAGCGACCAAGAAAATTGTCCGCTTTTCGCCAGATATCAAGATCATCATGTTAACGATCTATACTGAAAACCCGCTACCGGCCAAAGTGATGCAGGCGGGGGCTTCCGGTTACCTGAGCAAAGGCGCAGCTCCACAGGAAGTGGTCAATGCTATCCGTCTGGTTGATTCGGGTCAGCGTTATATTGCCTCCGACATTGCTCAGCAAATGGCACTGAGCCAGATTGAACCGCAATCTGAAACGCCTTTTGATTCCTTATCCGAGCGTGAACTACAGATCATGCTGATGATCACTAAGGGACAAAAGGTCAATGAAATTTCTGAACAGCTGAACTTGAGCCCGAAGACAGTTAACAGTTATCGTTATCGGATGTTTAGTAAATTAAATATCAGCGGTGATGTTGAGTTAACACATCTGGCAATCCGGCACGGTTTGTTCAATACGGAGACTTTATCCGGCAGTGAGTGATGAGCGTTTCGACCCAAAAGCCTTTTTGAAAACGGTCACCAGCCAGCCTGGCGTCTACAGAATGTATGACGCCAGCGGCACCGTAATCTACGTAGGTAAAGCCAAAGACCTCAAAAAACGTCTTTCGAGTTATTTTCGCGTCCAGGTTTCCAGCCGCAAAACCGAAACGCTGGTCAAAAACATCGCGCAAATCGATGTGACGGTGACCCACACGGAAACCGAAGCGCTGCTCCTCGAACATAATTACATCAAACTTTATCAGCCGCGTTATAACGTATTGTTACGCGATGATAAGTCGTATCCGCAGATCTTCCTCAGCGCGGATAATCATCCAAGACTTTCAGTTCACCGCGGTGCTAAGCACGCCAAAGGCGAGTATTTCGGGCCTTTTCCTAATTCCTATGCCGTGCGCGAAACACTGGCGCTGCTGCAAAAACTTTTCCCGATCCGCCAGTGTGAAAACAGCGTATACAGCAACCGTTCGCGCCCTTGTCTGCAATATCAGATTGGTCGCTGTCTGGGGCCGTGTGTCAAAGGGCTGGTGAGTGAGGAAGATTATAAAGATCAGGTGGAATACGTTCGCCTTTTCCTGTCCGGTAAAGACCAGCAGGTTGTCACACAGCTCGTAAACCGCATGGAAGAAGCCAGTAAAGCGCTGCGCTTCGAAGATGCCGGGCGGATAAGAGATCAAATTCAGGCTGTACGCCGCGTGACAGAGCGTCAGTTCGTGTCGGGTAACAGCGAAGATCTGGATGTGATCGGCGTGGGCTTCGAGTCAGGTATGGCATGTCTGCACGTTCTGTTTATCCGTCAGGGCAAAGTGCTGGGCAGCCGCAGTTATTTCCCGAAAGTACCAGGCGGCACCGATCTGGGCGAAGTGGTGCAGACCTTCGTTGGACAATTCTATTTGCAGGGCAGTCAGCAACGGACACTGCCCGGCGAAATTCTGCTGGATTTCAGTCTGGCGGAAAAAGATCTGCTGGCCGATTCGCTCAGCGAACTGGCCGGGCGCAAAGTGCAAATCCAGAGTAAGCCGCGGGGCGACCGTGCCCGTTATCTGAAACTGGCGCGCACCAATGCCTCTGCTGCACTGACGACCAAACTGGCGCAGCAGTCGACAATCCATCAGCGGCTGTCTGAACTGGCAAAAACACTGAATCTTGCGGAAATTAACCGTATGGAATGCTTCGACATCAGCCATACTATGGGCGAGCAGACAGTCGCTTCCTGCGTGGTTTTTGACGGCAATGGCCCGGTGCGTTCTGAATACCGACGCTACAACATTACCGGCATTACGCCCGGCGATGATTACGCGGCGATGGCGCAGGTATTGCAGCGTCGCTATGGTAAGACGCTCGATGACAATAAAATTCCTGACGTTATCTTTATTGATGGCGGCAAAGGGCAACTCGGCATGGCGCTGGATGTGTTTCATTCGCTGAATGTGGAGTGGGACAAATCCAAACCTTTACTGATTGGTATCGCGAAAGGTGCGGATCGTAAGGCCGGGCTCGAAACGCTGTTCTTTGTGCCGGAAGGTGAAGGGATTGCGTTACCCGCTGATTCGCCAGCGTTGCATGTCATCCAGCATATTCGTGATGACTCGCATAACCATGCGATTACCGGCCACCGGCAGAGACGTGCGAAAGTCCGTACGACCAGTGCGCTGGAAGAAATTGAAGGCGTCGGGCCGAAGCGGCGTCAGGTTTTACTGAAATACATGGGAGGCATTCAGCCATTACTGAATGCCAGCGTAGAGGAAATTGCACAGGTACCGGGTATTTCTATCGCATTGGCAGAAAAGATTCATAATGCGTTGAAACACTAAAGGCAATGTAGCAACATACTCATAATATCCACACCGGACAAACAGTTACCTTCGCTATGCAATTTAATATACCTACGTGCCTCACCCTGTTCCGCGTTGTACTGATACCGTTCTTCGTGCTGGCCTTTTATCTGCCTTATCCATGGGCATCAATGGTCTGTGCGTTGATTTTCGTTTTTGCTGCCGTGACCGACTGGTTTGATGGCTATCTGGCACGCCGCTGGAAGCAAACGACGCGTTTCGGTGCATTCCTTGATCCGGTAGCCGATAAAGTGATGGTGGCGATCGCGCTGGTGCTGGTGGCTGAATATTTTCACTCCTGGTGGATTACGTTACCGGCCGCGACCATGATTGCCCGCGAAATCATTATTTCCGCGCTACGTGAGTGGATGGCTGAGATTGGAAAACGCAGCAGTGTGGCGGTTTCATGGATCGGGAAAGTGAAAACCACGGCGCAGATGCTGTCGCTGGTCGCGCTGTTGTGGCGTCCTGATGCTATTGTGGTCTGGGTTGGCGTGGTTGCACTTTATATTGCTGCAGTGCTGACTTTCTGGTCAATGTTCCAATATCTCAACGCTGCACGCCATGATTTGCTGGAACCCTGATCAAACTGCCGTAAAAAACGTCAAACGAACGCATGAAGCAGATAATTTTATTGACTCAATCCGTCAGGTCAGTAGAATGCAACGCATCGGAAGGCAGCCAGTCTTGTGCCGGAAGATTAGTTAAAAAAATCAGTACGTTCTGATTAAAGCGGGAATAGCTCAGTTGGTAGAGCACGACCTTGCCAAGGTCGGGGTCGCGAGTTCGAGTCTCGTTTCCCGCTCCAAATTTTCTTAAACTGGTTCGTGAATTGGTTTAAGTGTAAGACAAGTAGTAAGATTTAAGGCGCGTTAACAAAGCGGTTATGTAGCGGATTGCAAATCCGCCTAGTCCGGTTCGACTCCGGAACGCGCCTCCAATTTTCCCGGAGCCCGGGTGGTGGAATCGGTAGACACAAGGGATTTAAAATCCCTCGGCTTATGGCTGTACGAGTTCAAGTCTCGTCCCGGGTACCATGGGAAAATTAGCTGAATAATCAAAAGCAATAAAGTAGTAATGTCGTTATAGCCACCTTCGGGTGGTTTTTTTATGCCTGAAATTCGCGTAATCCAGATGCAATAAAAAAGGCCACCTGCAACAGGGGCCTTAAGTGTTTCTTCAATAACATCCTTCGCGCACGCAACCTCAGCCAGAATGAGGTGCTCTGAACACAATGTCGGTTGTTGAGTAAAAGGGATGAAGAAAATCAGGAATTAAAACAGCCCCGAGGGGCGTTTTTAGGGTCAGAATTCACCCGATGAATCAGTGTTGCTCAATGCCCTGATTGATAGCGGCAAATGGTAGTTAGGCTGGCTGGTGAAAAACGCCTGCAGGGCAACGCGTTTCTTCCTGTCGATTGAAATCTCTTCCATGGTTTTGCGGAAGATACTGTAGCGGCCACACGAAGTGCAGGTCACAGTAACAATTTTCGCCGACATATTAACCGACGTCTTATTCCTGCTTTGACATAACGGACACTCGTCTTGAGCGCTTAAAACTGTGGAACTCATAAAACCTCCGGTTTTACTTAGAGCGGGCAGTAGTCTAGCACAAAAAGGCGTCAGTTACTTAACGATAATTTAATTATCAGTGGATTTCAGCGTCAACTCAGTGTAGAGAGCGCATAAGCCGCTGATGAGAGAGTAAAGTCTTCTCCCGATTTTCTCCGCTTTCCTCATTATCATCTTGCATTACACTTAAGGTATTCATCCTGATTATGGATTTTTGCGAAGTATGACTCCTGCTCTGTACCAGCGTATTGATTGTTCAATATACAGACACATTTATATTGTTGGCGATTTGCATGGTTGCCTGAGTTTACTTAGGGAAAAGCTGGCGAAAGTGTCTTTCGATCCCCACCGCGATCTGCTGTTATCTGTGGGGGATCTTGCCGATCGCGGGCCTGACAGTGTCGGTTGTTTGCAACTGCTCAATGAATCCTGGTTTGCTTGTGTTCGCGGAAATCACGAGCAGATGGCGATTGATGCCATGAACGAAGAGAATATCCCGCGCTGGTTACGTAATGGCGGCGACTGGTTTTATGCTCTTGAACATGACAAACAAGAAGAGGCGAAAGCGCTGATTTTACAGGCTGACACGCTGCCACATATTCTCGAACTGACGAACCGTGAGGGCAGGCGCATCGTAGTGGCCCATGCTGATTACCTTTCCAATGAATATGTGTTCGATAAGCGAATGGATGGTGATGAGGTTATCTGGGATCGTGATCGTGTGAATTCTGCGCTGGCGGGTCGCTTTCAACCGATAGCTGGCGCTGATGAATTTTATTTCGGTCACACGCCGGTTGAACATGCAATGCAGTTTGCCAATCAGTTTTATATTGATACGGGCGCTGTATTTGGCGGTTATCTGACGCTTATTCAGCTGCAGTAATGTCAGGCGTTACCGGGGTTTGCGGTGACTGACGGGCAACGGTATAGTGAGCGGCTGCGAACCGGGAAGGCACGGGATAACATCATGGAAAATAAGCGTGAAGACAGGATTCAGCGTCTGTTGCTGGCATTAAAAAAGACCGACAAAATTCACCTTAAAGAAGCGTCTTTACTGCTCAATGTTTCGGAAATGACTGTCCGCCGTGATCTCAGCGCAGCACCCGCACCGGTAATTTTACTCGGCGGTTATATTGTGATTGATCCGAAGAATAATCCGGCGACGCACTACTTTATCAGTGAACAGAAAACCCGCCATGTTGCGGAGAAACAACGTCTCGCTGCCCGCGCAGCCAGTCTTATTCAGGATAACGATACGGTATTTTTTGACTGTGGCACGACAATGCCTTATGTAATTGAAAGCATTGCCGATAACCGGGTATTTACGGCCATTTGTTATTCGCTCAATACGTTTCTGGCGCTGCAGGAAAAACCTCAATGTGAAGTCATCTTGTGCGGCGGTGCGTTTAAATCCAGTAACAGTATTTTTACGCCTATCGGGCGCAGCAGTGAACTCGACTTTATCCGCCCGGCGAAAGCCTTTATTTCCGCTGCGGGCGTCAGTATTGAACACGGTGTGACCTGCTTTAATTTTGATGAATTACTGATGAAACATCAGGCCATAGAACGCTCAGCGCAGAGCATTCTCGTCGCTGACAGCAGCAAATTTGATCAGGTCAGGCCCGCAGCCATCGCGCCGCTTGCGCGTTTTAATGTGGTGGTCAGCGACGCTGAACCACCACAGGCTTATGTCGATTTCTGCGAGCTCTCCGACATTCCGTTGCTGGTTTAACACTTCAGCGGATTGCCGGGATTTTTTCGACCGACTGATAAAAAACCACTTCCCAGATGCCATTTTTGGAGCCGTCGCTGAGATAGTGCTCAAAGCACGCTTTTCCGTCCGGGCGATAGCTCGTACTGGCCAGCAGCTGGCTGTAGAAGTCCCGCCAGGCCTTTTCAAAATTGCCGTCTGTGATCGTGGTGTGATACGCCGCATACGTGCCTCCCGGCAGCGTTTGCAACGCCAGTCCTTCTGCATCATCGAGAATAAAATTATCGGCTACACACACCGACGGATCAGCACGCAAAGCTTCTGCCGGTGTGGTGTCAGGATTATCATGAAACCACGTCAGCCATTCGTTTTGCGGCTGATGATGCCGTGCAGCCCATTTCATCAGTTGCTGAAAACCACTGTGGATTGACTCCTGATAGGGGCCAACCACCCGGTAGCTCACCAGCTTTTTGGCCGGTCTCTCTACAATTAATAATGCCACGATGATCTCCTTTTATCTGACATGCATTGAACGGGTTCCATGTTGAGTAAGGTGCAAATGCCAAACTATAACAGTTTACCCATTAACGCCGGTGAACTGCTCTACGCGCTATAACAGTTGTCGTGATAAAATTATGTAATCAGATTGCATTATAGTCGTGACGCAATGAGGTATGAGATGGACGTAATCAAAAACGTATTAAACAGTGAAATTGATCGCATCAATCGTCAGGAAGGGCGCGATGGTAAAGCGCGGATCAATGCTGAGTTCTTTATAAACCATCCCTGGTTATGTCTGGCTATGCTGGTCGGGTATATCGCCGTGGGCATCGTCATGTACGTTTCACCTTATATGGGACTCGGCTGGTTTATCGGATTTACGGCTTTCCTGATCTTTATGTCCGCGATGCTGCTGCTGGAAATTAAGCCAGTTTATCGCTACGAAGATATCGGGGTGCTTGATTTACGCGTTTGTTATAACGGCGAATGGTATTTCAGCCGCGAGCTTTCTGCTGATGCCGTGAAGCAAATACTCAGCGCCCCTGATGTCAGCGAGCACATCAAAAACCGCATTGAATCCATTGTCCGACACAAAGGTTTTGTGGATTTCTATGATGTTTACGATCTGGCCCGGCTGGAACGCCATTTGCCAGATAGCACCGGAACAGCACAGTTAGCTCACTCTTAACCCCTCTAAACATGGCATCAGGCCATGACGTTACCCTGCATGCTCTGATAAAATAGCGGCTGGGCATCATTTTCGTGAATGTGTTTAAACGAGAAAATGATGTTGAGCCGTGACAGGAGCTATAGTGGAACGAATCAAACTTACCATTCACCATCTGCACAAAATCATTTCGGGTGAAAAACAGGACACGCAAGCTACTGCACGTATTTATGCGGGCGATGAACTGTTAGTCACCGAAACGATGACCGGGCAGGCTGCACATTTTGATCGTTTCATCAAAGTCGTACACGATAACGGCAAACCGTTGAGAGTAGAATGGGACTGCGACGGCAGTGCGCAAATGTCCGTAACGCGCGCCGAAGTGTGCCCTTGCTGTGGCGGCGACGCCTTACACCATTGATTTAACCCGGCAATGACCGCAAGCAGAGTAAAAGCCAGGCAGAGGTAAATGATGAAATTTATCAGCAACGAATTTGAATACCGTCAGTGGATAATGGATGAAATATTCCAGGCGAGTGCGGTAGGCGAAACCTCTGAGTTTGCCGATCAGGAAGTGGATGACTTTATCTTTGACGCCCGTCCGGTGGCTTATCCGTGCGTCGCTGTGATGATCCAGACACCAGGCGAACCGGGGGTGTGTGAGCCGCGTTTTTTCTACAAAGAGCAAATCTTTGAGTGGGCGCATAAAATGGGATTTGGCTTCGACAGCTAACTGCCAGGCCGGTTTAATGCAGATTCAGCCCTAAGTCTGACTCAGGGCTGTCAGCCGTTCACGCTGTGGCTATCAGACATTTTGCCGATCAATTTTCTCTTCGCCCCAGAACAAATGGTCTTCTTTGGTCTTGGCGAACGCGATAGGCAATACTTCGTCGTTACCTTCTTCCCAGATTTTCTGTGCCAGCGTCTCGTCGTTATTCGCCAGTTCGAAAATGGCCTCGGCGATTTCGTGAGAGGTTTCACGGGTATTTGCCCACGCTTTGATGTTTGACGTCGTCATCCGGTTCTCCTCATGTTGATTTCATATTCATAAAGGTGTCTCTGTTACACCGTTGCATTCACTATAACTATGGTTTCCCGATGCACTTTATGCAAATGCGGCAGCAGCAGGGCACAAAAAAACCGGCGCCTGGCAGGGTCTGTCGTTTATACTGAACGCGATTTTGAACATTTAAGGTGATGAGAATGAGCGACGATATTTTTGATTTTGACATTGATGCTGCACTGGAAACTGCCGAAGTGAAAGCAGCTGAAAAAGCAGCAGAAGTGCCTGAAGCCGTTCAGGACGAAAGTGACTGCGAAGGCTGCAAAATCTGATTTTGCACAACAAAGCAGCAAAAAGAAAACCGCTTCGGCGGTTTTTTTGTATCTGTCATTTATAACGGCTTTGCAATGTTGAACTGAATTTCCTTTGCAGCCATAGCGTTGCGCCTGGTTGGACGAGGTGGTGGATTGACGCAAATGTAAGGGTTACGTTAAGGGCTTTTTTTTGGGATAAATTCCTATAGAACAGGAAGATAGCTGGGGGTACTTTGTCACCACCTGATAAGCAGGTCGTGAGGTTCACAATGAAAAAACTAATTTTAGTTCTCGCCGTTTTGCTAACTTTGCCAGCTGTCGCACAGGCGAACGTCGAGCTTGGCGTTAATATGCCAGGGTTGTCACTGCATATCGGAGACCGTGACGACCGCGGATACTATTGGGATGGTGGTGACTGGCGTCCACCGGGTTGGTGGGACCAGCATTATCGTGATGAAGGCCGCGGGCACTGGGTTTATTACGAACCGGCCCCGCCGCCGCCACGCTACTGGCATCATGAGCACTGGCATGAAGGTCCGCCACCCGGCTACTGGCGCGATGGCCCTCCTGGGCACTGGCGTGATGGCCCTCCGGGACACTGGCGCGAAGGTCCACCTCCTCCGGGCCGCTGGTAACGAAAGTTTGATGAGTTGAATGGCAGACGTTAAAAAGATTTTGGGAACAGGGTTGGCAGTGGCGATGCAAAAGCATCCCCAATGTCAGTTCTGTTCCTTCCACATTCTCTCCCCCGCTATTAATAATTCTCTCCTAATTAATTACTTTATGAATGCAAATAATGTGATTCATTTACTTGAATTATATAAAGATGTTTTTTCATTCTATTGAGCGCAGGTGAGTTTGGAAAAAAATTTTTTAAGAGTAATTGCAGCTTGCTAACGGTCATTAATATGTTAATTTCTTGTTATGAAATCGGCAATGGATGGCTCGAATACGACACATATCTGATGAAACAGGCCGTCATACAGGGGAAAGCCCTGTCAGATATGTAACATGTCATTTAGCGAGATTATCCCTATGCAATTGATTAAAAATGATTTTGAATACCGCGCCTGGATGCTGGATGCCTATTTCTATCAGGATAAAATAGAAGGCGATAAGTTGATGACTGATGAGGAAATGGATGATTTCCTTTTTGAATATCGTCCGCTGGAATATCCGTGTTTAGGCAGTGTGACGCCATCAAAGGAATGTTCACTGGAACTGGACATCACTTTCTTTTATCGGGATCACATCTCAGATTGGGCAAAATCCATGGGACTGATAAACATTAAATAATCCGCTTCGTTATTGCTGTTCTTTATCCGTCTGAAAAAGCGCCTGAGGGCGCTTTTTGTCGTCTGGCATCAGAAATATTAATTACCGCGAACTTCAACCATAACCGGGCAAGGGGCGGCCGCGATCACTTCCGCACTGACCGAGCCTTTCATCATCCGTCCAAACGCTGAAAGCTGACGGTGGCCGATGACAATCACCGAGGCATTGATTCTTTCAGCTTCAGCCACCAGCGCTTCTCCGGCCGGACCGACGATCAGATTGCCTTTCGCATTGATCCCTGCTTGCGACAAAATTTCCAGCGCATGCCCGACCACGGCGCGTGCGGTGTTTTGCTCTTCTTCTGCCGGCGGGTAGCTGACAATTTCACCGGGAACATCGCCGTTATTTTCCAGTGCGTAAGACTCGTCAATGCAGCAGGTGACGAAAACCGTTGAAGCTCGTCCCTTTGCCAGCTGGCGGGCGAGATCAATCACGAGAAGGGATTGCTTTGAGCCGTCTACGGCTAACAAAATGACATCAAACATGGCAATTCCTTTCTTTCTTTATTTTCCACCGGATACCTGGGTTTCATCCAATTTACCAATTTCGCCAATCAGGGCATGTTTGCATTCCAGCAACGCTTCACGGATTTGCGACTCTTTGGCTGCCTGCCGGGCGGTAGGGAAAAGTACCGATACCGAGTAACGGCCTAAAATTGTATCTATTGCGATAGCCAGCGTGGTAACGCCGTTTACCGTTTCTCCCTCTTCCATCGCAATTCCGCTTTCCCGCACACTGGCGATTTTTTCCAGCAGTGAGTCAAGGGTACGCACGGTATTTTCCGTGGCGGGCTCCAGCACATCCCCGACAATAATGCGGATCTCTTCATCGGTTTTTAGCGACAGCAGGGCACGGCCGCTCGATGTGCTGTAAATGGGCAGATTCAGGCCGACGCGCGGCACCACGCGCAGTTCCCGCTCGGCCACAATGCTGTGAATGTTGGCGATCTGCCGACCACTTGCCCGCCCGAGCGACACCGTTTCCTGTGTGTTGTCGCAAAGCTGACGCAGAAATGGGGAGGCGATGGCGATGACATCGGTATGGACCGTTGAAACGAGTTTCAGAAGCGTCGGGCCAAGCCGTACACCGCCGCTACCTTCTGAGCGAACCAGCCCTTCTTCGGCCAGTGCGGCGACGATGCGCTGTACAGTCGAACGTGGTAAATCCACTTCATTGGCAATGGCACCGAGACTCATTCCCTGCGGATGTTTTCCCAGCGAATTGAGTATGGTGGCCGCCCGCGAGATCACCTGAATCCCACCGCTGCGTTCTTCGTCTGCCGGATTGTCCTGAGCCATGATTTCTCCTTTATCTCCGTGCGTGATCCTGTCCATAAACCTGAGTGGTCAATGTAATGGCTCAACGGGTGAAAAACAATTTTTAATCACATTGCAATACAGTGCATCGTATTATAGTATTTCCGTGTGTATCACAATGTGGTGCAATGCATCGAAATATTTGTGATGCAGGTCGCTTATTTTGCACTTCTGCGACACAAAACCTGCCTTCTTCCTATCGCCGCCATGATAAAGCGGTGGAGTTAACGATGAATCAGACAATCGCAATGGCGCCTGTTGCTGCACTGCCCGTGCCGCCCCCTTTTACGTTAAGGCTGGTTATCGGGTTACTGGGAGTTTTAATCGCCTCATTGTGTTCTGGCCTTAACGACCGTGTTACTGACATTGCGCTTGCCGATGTTCGTGGCGCACTCAGCATCAGCACAGATGAGGGCTCATGGCTGATTGGTGCCTATCAGGCGGCGGAAGTCTCCGCAATGATGCTGGCACCGTGGTTTGCCATGACCTTTTCACTGCGTCGTTTCACCGTGTTCGTCACGCTGGGTTTTGTTCTTATCGCCGCTATTTTGCCGTACACCCCGAATCTGCCGGTATTCATTGCACTGCGCGCAGTTCAGGGCGTGTTCGGTGGTGCTTTGCCGCCGTTACTGATGACGTCCGCCCTGCGTTTTATGCCGCCGCAATACAAGTTATACGGTCTGAGTGCTTATGCGCTGACGGCGACTTTCGGGCCCAATATGGCGACTTCACTGGCGGCCATCTGGACCGATTATGTCGGCTGGGAGTGGGTGTTCTGGCAGGTGATCCCACCGTGTCTGCTGGCGGTAGTGATGATTGGCTACGGATTACCGCAGGATCCGCCGCGTTTTGAGCGTTTCCGGCAAATGGATGTCGTCGGTATGCTGACTGGCACGGGCGGGGTAACGCTGCTGGTGCTGGCCTTGCAGCAGGGAGAACGCCTCGACTGGTTCAGCTCGCCGCTGATTACGCTGATGTTTTTCACGGCGCTTGGCTTGCTGACGGTTTTCCTGGTCAACGAATGGTATCACCCGTTGCCATTGTTCAAATTACAAATGCTGAGAAGACATAATCTGACGCACGGCTTAATCACGCTGTTCGCTCTGATGTTTCTCTTCTTATCGGGCTCCGCGTTACCCGCCAGTTATATGGAGCAGGTTGGCGGATTTCGTGCCATACAGGTCGGACCGCTGGCGCTGACTATCGGTTTACCGCAGCTATTACTCGCCCCGTTGATCGCTTTTGTGCTGACCATGCGCTGGATAGACAGCCGCTGGGTGCTTGTCTGCGGATTAGGGTTGGTGGGCTTTTCCTGTTACTGGGGAACACAGCTTACCGGTGCCTGGGCGCGCGATAATTTCTATCTGATCCAGGTTATGCAGGCTTTCGGACAACCGATGGCGGTCCTGCCGATCCTGATGAGTGCAACCAGTGTTGTACAGCCACCGGAAGGGCCTTTTGCCTCCGCGATGTTTAACACCACCCGCGGTTTGGGCAGCGTGATGGGCGGTTCTTTGCTGGCTGTTTTTGTCAGCCACCGCGAGCAATTCCATTCCAATGTTTTGCTCAATCACGCCGGTAGCGTGAGCTATCTGCTCTCCCAGCCTTATGGTGGCGACAGCAGCTTTCTGGCCCCGCTGAACAGCGGTGGCGCAGCGATTTCGACAGAAGTCCTCACCCGGTTTTCTCAAGGGGTGAGACAGCAGGCGCTGGTGCTGGGAATATCGGACGCCTACATGGTGATCATCGGGCTGGCACTCTCCCTGATATTGCTGGTCGCCATTTTGCCTAAACGCACATATCCGCCTCAGTCTCTGGTTAAACGCCCCTGAGTATCACATCACTATTAACCGTAGTATTCCACTCCGAAAAGTACGAGAGAACAACATCATGATAAAAACCTCACCTGTCCGCCTGAGCTGGCTGTGTGCCGCTGTGGTAGTGATATTTCTGGTTGTCATCGCCTTGTGGATACTCGGCAAGAGCACTCTACCCGTTACCGACGATGCCTTTGTTTCTGCAGATTCCACGCTGGTCGCGCCGCGGATTTCCGGCACGATTGCGGATGTTTACGTGCAGGATAACCAGATGGTGAAAGCCGGTGATGTACTTGCCCGAATCGACGATCGTGATTACCGCAATGCGGTACTGACGGCAGAAGCAAATCTGGAAACCGCTAATGCGCAGATGCTCAGCCTGACCGCGCAACTGGCGAAACAACAACAGACTATCTTGCAGGCCCGGGCACTGGTTAATGCTGATGCGGCCAGTATTGCTTATGCGCGCCAGAGTGCTGACCGTTATAAACGCCTGCTGCAAAATGGCTCCGGCACGGCCGATGCACGTGATGAGTCTGATGCCAATTTACGTTCAAAACTGGCTGCGCAGCAGAGTGATATGGCCGCAGCTCTGGGCGCTGAAAAGCAGGTTGATGTACTGAAAGCGGAACAGGCAGAAGCGAAAGCTGCAATCGATTCAGCCGCAACGGCGCTGGCACAGGCGAAGCTGAATCTTTCTTATACCGAAATTACGGCGCCGGTGGATGGCGTGGTCGGGCAGCGCTCGTTGCGTATCGGCGGATATGTGGCTGCAGGAGCACGCGTTCTGGCCGTGGTGCCGCTGAAAAACGCTTACATTGTGGCGAACTACCTTGAGACACAACTGGGTGATGTGCAGCCGCATCAGCCGGTTGAGATTAAGGTGGATGCGTTGCCGGGTGTGACCCTGAAAGGGAAGGTGGACAGCATTTCGCCTGCCACCGGCGTGACGTTTTCGCCTATTTCGCCGGACAATGCGACCGGCAATTACACTAAAGTTGTACAGCGTCTGGCGGTTAAAATTGTGCTCGACAGTAATCAGCCCGATGCGAAGCGTCTGAAAGTCGGGATGTCTGTGATCCCGACAATTGATATCACATCGCGCTGAATAACAAATTTTGAAACAAAAAGGCGACTCCGGAGATCGCCTTTTTCATGTCGCTGACTTTGTATGGGGTCAATGTTCGCGTATCAGGAAGCCTGATTTTGCGGCGGATTCGCGTCGGTTGAATTCTTTTTAGCCGGATGCTGTGGTTTGCCAGAGAACAGGAACCGCAGGATCGGGATGCGCTTATGCACTTCATACAGCAAAAAGGCGATACCGAATACAAACACCAGCCCCAGCCAGAATCCCAGCCAGTCGCTGTGAATTTTCGGTGTAATGAACGCACCGTAAATCAGCGTTAAAGGATGGTGGATCAGATAGATAAACAAGGACGAGTTCACCAGATAGGTGATCCATGGCGCCTGGAAATTCAGTAAATAATGGCTGAATGAAAACACCACATTGACCATCAGGAACCCGAGCAGGGTAGTGATGATGGCATCGATTTCCATTGAGTACAGCTGTGGCGTATTGACATGTTGATTGAACATGTAAGCGGCGAACAGGAAAATGCTGACTACCCCGGCGGTCGCGGAGGGTTTCAGAAACAGTTCTTTCAGCCAGGAGAATTTATAAGCAAGTGCACCCAGGATGAAAAATGGCAGATAAAACAACGTTTGCATGACGATGAAATTAAACGCGCCGTTGGAAAGTAAATTTGGTGCAAAAAGATACAGGCTTCTGTTAAATGCCGCGTAAATTAAACCGATAAAAAGAAATATAATTGAGATTTTTCCTAAGCTATTTGTACGGCTTTTTATTATTTGAATACGACTATTCTTAATTTCTTTAATAAATTTGAAGAGGTAAAAGCAAATGCTGGTGAGAATAACCAGGGTTAACAGGAACCATAAATGCGAGACCAGTTCCCATACGGTCACATTAATTCTCTGATAAAAATCCATATTATTCCAGTCAGAAAACTTACTGGTGAATTTCATCAGGAAATAGAGCTGCGGAATCGTGATCAGCGGGAAGGCCGCCGCCAGCGGGATGGCAACCCGCTCCAGACGCACCTTCAGCCACTGCTGCGGGTCATAGCGCTCATACAGCATATAAGAAAAATAGCCCGAGATAACAAAGAACACCTGCATACGGAAGGCGTGAATAACATCATTAAATATTGTCAGGCCGTCAGAGGGTATTGCACTGTTTACCGCCCAGATATGACTGGAGTAAATCAATGATATATGGAAAGGAATACCCAGCAGCATCAAATATGCGCGGATGGAGTCTAAGAAAAACTCACGTTGTGGTTTTGGCTGTGTCATTACGTATCCGTTGTAAGTAGCTCATCCTAATTTTAGAGCGTAATTTGTCTTTAAGGCTAATTTTGCACGTAAGCAAAAATGACCATCGTTGACATTAGTTTAGTTTCTAACCTTAAAACATGCTTTGTTATAGGACAAGTTTCCATAGCCGGAGTTTCATCGAATTGATATCCTTGTACCCTGTTGCGCTTAAACGGTTCATCAATGGATGAACCATCGACTGCTCAAGTTGTCGGAAACCTGACACTTCCCTTAAAATAGTTACAGTAAATGAATGAAGCGCGCGTAAAGGAGACAAGGTGTCGGATAAAAATTTTTCCATAGGGTCACGTATGATCAAAGTCCGTTTGCTAAGTGCCGCAGTGTTGATGACCATGTTCACCTCATCTGCCTGGGCTTTTTCTATAGATGATGTTGCCAAACAAGCGAAGGCGTTAGCCGATAAAGGTTACGAAGCGCCGAAAAGCAATCTTCCGTCTCAGTTCCGCGATCTCAAATTCGCAGACTACCAACAAATTCAATTCAATCATGACAAAGCGTACTGGAAAAACCTGAATACGCCTTTCAAGCTTGAGTTTTACCATCAGGGTATGTACTTCGACACTCCGGTGAAAATCAACGAAGTAACGGCTGATTCAGTCAAAGAAATTAAATACAGCCCGGACTACTTCAACTTTGGCAACGTCAAGCATGACGCTGACTCAGTGAAAAACCTCGGTTTTGCCGGCTTCAAAGTGCTTTATCCCATCAATAAAGCCGACAAAGATGATGAGATTATGAGTGTGCTGGGTGCCAGCTACTTCCGTGTCATCGGTAAAGGCCAGGTTTATGGCTTGTCTGCCCGTGGTCTGGCGATCGACACCGCGCTGGCTTCCGGCGAAGAGTTCCCACGTTTTCGTGAGTTCTGGATCGAACGTCCTAATCCGGATGAAAAGCATTTAGTCATTTACGCCTTGCTGGATTCTCCGCGTGCGACCGGTGCTTATCGTCTGGACGTTTATCCGGGTAAAGAAGCCACTGTCGATGTGCAGTCTCAGGTTTATCTGCGCGATAAAGTCGGCAAACTGGGTGTGGCTCCGTTAACCAGCATGTTCCTGTTTGGCGCAAACCAGCCTTCGCCGGTGCTGAACTACCGTCCGGCGCTGCATGATTCCAACGGCCTGTCTATTCACGCCGGTAACGGTGAATGGATCTGGCGTCCGCTGAACAATCCGAAACACCTTGCCGTCAGCCAGTTCTCGATGGAGAACCCGAAAGGCTTCGGGCTGCTGCAACGTGGCCGCAGTTTCTCTAACTTCGAAGACCTGGACGACCGTTATGACCTGCGTCCAAGCGGTTGGGTTGAGACCAAAGGTGACTGGGGTAAAGGGAAAGTTGAACTGGTGGAAATCCCGACGGCGGATGAAACCAACGATAATATCGTCGCCTTCTGGACCCCTGATCAGTTACCCGATGCAGGCAAACCGCTCAGCCTGAACTATCGTTTACATTTCACCCGTGAAGAAGAGAAATTGCATTCTCCTGATCTGGCGTGGGTTGAACGCACCATGCGCTCTACCGGGGATGTGAAACAGTCGAATCTGATCCGTGAGCCAGATGGCAGCGTTGCTTTCCTCGTCGACTTCGTCGGTCCAAACCTGAAAGCGCTGAAGAGCGACACGCCAGTCGTGTCTCAGGTCAGCGTGGGCGACAACGGTGATCTGGTTGAAAACTCCGTACGCTATAATCCTGTAACGAAGGGCTGGCGTCTGACGCTGCGCCTGAAAGTGAAGGATCCTAAGAAGGCGATCGAAATGCGCGCTTCTCTGGCCAATGGCGACAAAACTCTGAGTGAAACCTGGAGCTATCAGCTGCCTGCAAATGAATAAGTCAATGCACTCTACTCAAGATTATGTAGAAGCTTTGCCGCTTACTGATGAACAGAAAGCGGCGCTCTCTCAGCAGCTTCCCGCTGAGCCGGGGCAGGCTTTTGCTACCGTACATCACCGTTTAGGCGGTGATGCCTCGACCACAACTGATGCGGCCGATCCTGATGCGCCATTGGTGTCAGTGAAAGCCCGCGTCGGCGCAAGCTGGCCTGATGCCCTTGAAAAGGGCTCGTTAGACGAAGTCGATAACGAAGGGCGTACGATTGCCAGCGCCATGCCACCGGTTAAACGTTCCAGCATGTTCCCTGATGTCTGGCGCACCAACCCGGTCGGGCGTTTCTGGGACAATATGATGGGGCGCAGCGCGGTTTCGCGTCACTCTACATCAGATATGCCCGAGTCAGAAAAGCGCTGGCGTCACGCCGGTTCCGTGCGTCGCTATATCCTGCTGGTTCTGATGCTGGTGCAGACGGCGATCGCGACCTGGTACATGAAAACCATTCTGCCGTATCAGGGCTGGGCGCTCATCGATCCAAGCGATATGCTCAATCAGGACTGGCAACAGTCGGTTCTGCAATTGCTGCCTTACGTTTTACAGACCGGGATCCTGGTGCTGTTCGCCATTCTGTTCTGTTGGGTGTCGGCCGGTTTCTGGACGGCATTGATGGGCTTTTTACAATTGCTCATCGGTCGGGACAAATACAGCATTACCGCCTCGACGAAAGGTAATGAGCCGCTGAATCCGAACAACCGTACCGCGTTGATCATGCCGATTTGTAACGAAGACGTGGAGCGCGTTTTCGCGGGTCTGCGTGCAACGTATGAATCGGTTAAAGCGACAGGTGATTTGGATCAGTTTGATATCTACGTGCTGAGCGACAGTTACGATCCGGATATCTGCGTAGCGGAACAAAAAGCCTGGATGGAAGTGTGCCGCGACGTTGAAGGTCACGGACGTATTTTCTATCGCCGTCGTCGTCGTCGTGTGAAACGTAAAAGCGGTAACATTGATGACTGGTGCCGTCGCTGGGGCGGGGAATATGCCTATATGGTTATTCTCGATGCTGACAGCGTCATGAGTGGCGAATGTCTGACCGGCCTGGCCCGTCTGATGGATGCCAACCCGAACGCCGGTATTATCCAGTCTGCGCCAAAAGCGTCAGGCATGGATACGCTGTATGCACGTTGCCAGCAGTTTGCGACCCGTGTTTACGGTCCGTTGTTTACCGCCGGTCTGCATTTCTGGCAGTTGGGCGAATCCCACTACTGGGGCCATAACGCCATTATCCGCGTGAAACCGTTCATTGAGCATTGTGCGCTTGCGCCATTGCCCGGTGAAGGTTCCTTCGCCGGTTCCATCATGTCTCATGACTTTGTGGAAGCGGCATTGATGCGTCGTGCGGGCTGGGGCGTGTGGATTGCTTATGATCTGCCGGGCAGTTATGAAGAGTTGCCACCGAACCTGCTCGACGAGCTGAAACGCGACCGTCGCTGGTGCCACGGTAACCTGATGAACTTCCGCCTGTTCCTGGTGAAAGGGATGCATCCGGTTCACCGTGCGGTGTTCCTGACCGGCGTGATGTCTTATCTGTCCGCGCCGTTATGGTTTACGTTCCTGGCTTTATCTACAGCATTACAGGTCGTGCACACGCTGATGGAACCGCAGTATTTCCTGCAACCCCGTCAGCTGTTCCCTGTGTGGCCGCAGTGGCGTCCTGAACTGGCGATAGCCTTGTTCTCGACCACCATGGTGTTGCTGTTCCTGCCAAAACTGCTGAGTATCGTGCTGATTTGGGCGAAGGGGGCGAAACAGTTTGGTGGTGCATTCCGTCTGCTGATTTCCATGTTCCTCGAAATGCTGTTCTCAGTATTACTGGCGCCGGTACGTATGTTGTTCCACACCGTCTTCGTGGTCAGCGCGTTCCTGGGTTGGGAAGTGGTCTGGAACTCACCGCAGCGTGATGACGACGATACTCCGTGGGGCGAAGCCTTTAAACGCCATGGTTCTCAGTTGTTGCTGGGTGCGGTCTGGGCTGCCGGTATGGCGTGGCTGGACTTGCGTTTCCTGTGGTGGCTTGCGCCAATCGTATTCTCCCTGATCCTGTCGCCAATCGTCTCTGTGCTGTCGAGCCGTGCAACGCTGGGGATTAAGAGTAAGAAGGCCAAGCTGTTCCTGATCCCGGAAGAATACGATCCTCCGCGTGAACTGGTGGCTACCGAGGAATACCTGGCGCTGAACCGTTCGCGTAAGCTGCAAAATGGCTTTATGCATGCGGTCTTCGATCCGGGCTTCAACGCACTGGCAACGGCGATGGCAACATCCCGTCACCTGTTGCGTGAAACGGTAGAAAACGGCCGTCGTGCCCATCTGGAGCATGCGCTGAAAACCGGTCCTAAGGATCTGGGCAAGGCGGATCGTCTGATTCTGCTGAGCGATCCGGTGCTGATGGCGCGTTTACACTCTGCGGTGTGGACGCAACCTGATCAGCAGACATGGAGTGCTTACTACCAGCAATTACCTCGCAATGCGCAGGCATTCCCTGTCACTCAGACGCTGGAAGTTAAACCCGCCTGAAAATGACATGGAGTGAATAAAAAAACGGGCAGTATGTGAAAACATACTGCCCGTTTTCTTTGTGATGAAAGACGGGTTACTCTTTAGCAGGTCATGCAGGAATTTTACCTCGCCTTAACATAAGGCAGGCGCTGTGCATGATAAGCTGACAGCGCTGTTCAGCGCTTCTGAATGTGCCTCTTTTGAATTGAATCGACAGGTTGGGTGAGTGATTAATCGGGTTATTTTTCGCGGATGCGTGCTGGCGTTACTGGCGACGGTACTGACCGGATGCGGCAGTATTATCAGCCGGACTGTGCCGGGACAGGGGCATGGCAACCAGTATTATCCCGGTGTGCAGTGGGATTTGCGGGACAGTCCGTGGCGTTATGTCACCGTCATCGATGTTCCGCTGTCGATGATTGTCGACACTTTCATGCTGCCGGTTGACGCCCGCCACGGGCCTTACGAATAAAATAACTTAATCAATATCACGACCCGGATACTCGTCTTCATCGTCCCATTCTTCAGCTGCCGCTTTACCTTCTTCAGTATCCAGCGGCGGTTCATGCTGGTATTCACCTTCATCCCATTCATACAACGTGGCTTCTTCCTGCCATTCTTCTTCGAGTTCTATCTGATCATAGTCCTCATCAAAGATAGCCTGCGCCGCCGCACCGCTGCGGAACGTCAGCGCTTCGATGGAATCCCCTTCACCGCTGAGGAATTCCGCCTGCCACATCACATCGCCATCCTGCATGATGTATTTCTGCAGATTAAACTGGTCCGGAACTGGCTCTTCGTCGTCATGGATCCTATCCTGCGCGGCTTCAAGGAACTCTTCGCGGGCGGCATCAATAGCTTCTTCAAGCGTTGCGTATAATGACATACTTTCTCCTGTGATCATTTTGTATGATTAGTGAAGGATAGACCAAGTTTGTCGAGGGTAAAAAAAATGGCGATAAAAAAAATTAAGTCTTATTTATACACTCGTATCAGTAGCTTGCAGCAGCAAGCGGGTTATGGGATTGAGCGTCAGATTAACACTGTAATGGATTTTCTTTCTGAGGCATCCCTAACTGCTGGCTTGGGTTATGAGCTTGACCCAAATGATTACGAATTGCTGGAAAGTGATTTAGGGAAGTCAGCCTATGAGGGACACAACTTCACTAAGGGGGAACTCGGACGTTTCAAAGAAGAAGAAAAGAAAACCGAATTGGAAGAAAGAAAGAAGGAATGAAGTCAAACGGACTTTATAACACTATCAAAAAATCCGCACTAAGTGATAGTCCACCAATAGGTAATGAACTCAGGGAAGTAATCAGGGACCCTATGACTAAATATAAAGAACAGAAGTGAAGCACGGCAAGTTACACATATTTGAATAAAAAGGATGGACTACGTGCTACCTCAGAATTTTACAAAAACTTATAAAGAAATAAAATGTAAGAAGAAACTTAAGCAGAACCACGTACTGATTATCTAATGGCTAATACAAGCTACGTAGACAACTTTACAGACGATTTATTAGTAACAGATCTCGTAGCACTACAGACAGATTTAAACAGCCTCACGGAATTTATAGATGCATATGGAAGCAATGATAAATCTGATGCTCAACTAAAAGAACTACAAGATAGTATTGATAACATCAAATCACTAATGAATGCAGAAGGGTGACAATATTGGTCATCATAACAAAATAATAGAAATTTTATGATTAGAGAAAGACTTTATTGAATGTTCTAAATCACGAAGGAACGTAAATTCAGATATTTCGTATGCTCTTTTTAATGTTTAATAATTCTAATCAGTTGTATACTCTTTAGACGTCACGTATAAGGGGAAGGTATGGATACGGTTGAAGAATTAAATGGAACTTACTTTTATGCGGGTAAGTCAAATTTAACTGCTGGTCAGATGCTTTTTATGATCTTCTGCGAACATACAGTAGATCAATTTGGATTAGGTATCGTAGATTTCGGAGCTATAGTTGCAATACTTTCTGGCAGAAATGATCAATCAACCAGAGCGAAACCAATGGGGACAACTAAAGGTACTTCATACGCATCTAAAGCAGCACGTACTGTCTTTAAGAAGTCGAAATTTCCTTTTGGAATCTCGCTACCAACTTGGTTAGGGGGATATACACCTTGGACAACAAGACGAGTCATGGTACGTAATATAGCCCCATTTGTAGGCCGGAGTATTCCCTTACTAGGTATTATTGTACTTGCTGCTGATGTTTCTGAAATCACTTACAAGTCAATTCGTGATTACAACATGATAGCAAGGGAACATGATAAATTATGGTAGACAACGTTGAACAACAAATCTATGACTTCATCCGACCTTATGCCGGTACATATCTGTTCAATATTAAAAAAGTAGAACTAACACCTGATACAGATCTCGATACTGACCTAAGCATTGATGAGTATGAAATTGATGATTTAATGAATGAGTACTTTGCAAAGTTCAATGTTGAAAAAGGTAATTATAGTACTGAAACCTATTACCCAGATGTACGTGTTTCTTGGAATCCATTCAAAAAAGTAATTCCAGTTCAAGTACCAGATTTTACTATTGGTATGTTGATAGAGTCGGCAAAAGCCGGTAAATGGTTGTACGATTAGCAAGGAGCTAAATCAATGGCTGTACCAGTTCACTTATGGCTTAAAGACGATGGCGGTGCAAATATCCGTGGTTCATCTGATGTAAAGGATCGTGAAGGAAGCATAGAACTAAGGTCGATTCACCATAACCTGAGTATCCCCACTGATAGCAACACAGGGAAGCTAACAGGCACTCGACAACATGCCCCTTTCCAGTTTGATAAGGAAATCGACTCATCAAGTCCTTACTTATACAAGGCAGTGGGTACTGGCCAAACCTTACACTCTGCCGAAATCAAATGGTATTGCATCAACGATGCAGGGCGGGAAGTCGAGTACTTCAACATTTTGCTTGAAACTGTAAAAGTCATTTCGGTAACTCCAATGATGCACGATACCCGTGGCTGTCCGGGCACAGGCCATATGGAAAACGTTGCACTTCGTTATGAAAAAATCACTTGGAAGTATGTTGATGGCAACATTCAATATACCGACGCTTGGAACGAAAGAAGTACGGCATAAGAAGCAGGGTGAAACAACTCTATAAAGAGACTTAGTAAAGTAATTAAAAATTAGATTTTCTTGTGATAATCTACATCACCGGTTAATAGTACTTGCTCACGAATACGGAGCGTTGCAGTTTGCAAGTACTATTAATCATATCGGTAATATTTGGTATCAACTTTTTTGACTAAAAGAACGAACTTGGATTGAAGTCGAAAATTTCTATAATATTTTTTTCATCATTTCTTCAATATTATTGGTTTGTTTATGAATGATTTCAAGTTGAGCAAAGAGTTTATATTGTGTGTTGAATTGAATATAAAAATAAGACATTTCAGGAGATGTATTTTTAAGTGAAAAAACTTCTTCAATCAAATTGATATATGAAGAAAACGATTCCCCAATATTTTCTTTTATCGCACTTTTTATCTTGAATCCTAATCGCTCAGTACTATTAAGTGATCTAATAAAAGCTACTATTGAAAGCTGTAATATATCTATTTCATCCTTACAGGATTCGTGTATTTTCTTTAGTTTAATGTTTTTTTCTCTCTGATAGTTAACTTATTATGAAATCTATCAAGTTGAATTTTTAATTTATCAAATTCAGTTAAAGTTGATATGGCTTGGTCAAATGCAAGGCCTGATTTTTTACTATTGAACCAATCCATAGCTTTAAATGCAGCATAAACCGCAGCACCAGTCATAACTATATTGCAAAATGCACTAACAATATCAGATGTACTACCTAATTCCATAACATGATCCTTGTTGGATATAGGTGAGATAAATGCTACGAATATGCAAACTATCACTATTAGGAAATATTCTGCCTTACGCATAATGCCCTGCGAATTGAAATAATTTGGGTCATAATACTTTAAACCTGAAGGTTTTGGTACTTACACACGTTACGTGGCGTTGAACTGTGTGAGTACCAGCGTTTTTAAAATGGTAAATCCCACTGTTCTACACAGCTATCTTCTTATTTTATTTACAATAAACGCTTCTCCCTTGAAACAAACGATGTTCCAGTAAGTACACTATCAATAGGTTCATTGAAGATTAGCACATATATATTGTGAAACGTCCGACCAAACCAAAATAGTCCATCTTCACGCTGAAAGAATACAATTTCATTGTTAACAATGTGATCCATTCCAGAGTCGTAGTATACAACTCAAATTCTTTCCCTATCATGAACAGAATGAAATCACGCTTGAAGAAACACGTAAAACACGTAATGGGTTTACATGGCGTCAGGGGCTTGGTTGGGTACTAACGTTCATTGTTTTCTACAACTATGTAGCGATACCGCTGTTAGCACTATGTGGTGTGTTACTACCAGCGATACCGCTTGATGAAGTTTGGAAAGTACTTATAATTCTGATTGGTGGTAGTTAACATAAAATCTGGGGGTGAGAATGAGAGTTAATGGGAATAGTGTTTTTCACTATACTAGTTCATTAGGTTTATTGGGGTTTTTATCTGAACAGGTAATGAGATGCACAAATGTTTTGTTTTTAAATGATAGGAAAGAATATATTGATGGTTTGAATTTTTTTGAACAAAAGATAAAAAAAGATTCAATGGAGTTTTCTAAGGATGACGACAGTTACGAAGATTTAATTGCCTTAAGTGATCAGATCATTGGTGCATTGCATTTCTTCAAAAAATCATTTTATGTTTCATGTTTCACCGAAAACTACGACAATATTATAAATTGGATGGCATATGGTAGAGGGACTATAAATTATTGCATAGAATTCGATAAGAATGAGTTATCTAAAGCTTTAGAGGATTTTGACACCCCTCTACTGAATGAAGAGTTTGACAGTAAATCTGATGATTTGCGGCAACATTATTCTGGTAAGTTTTCTGAGGTTGAGTATTTAGATCTCAATAAGGAAAATAGATTCGTTACACCTTATGAATTCATCGAAAATTTAAGATCAAAAAAAAATGAAAACCCCGAGGCTCATATTGATTTAGACAAGGAATTTGATATTTATATGTCTAACTTATTTTTTCACATCGCTTCTGTCAAGAGTAAAGATTGGGAGCATGAAAACGAGCATAGAATTGTTATCGCTCTTAGAAATAAATATGTTAATGAAAAGTATGTTCAAGATGAAACTAAGAATGTTAAGTGGAGAGATGCAAATGGAATTATAGTTCCATATGTTGAAATACCGATTTGCAGTAAGTTAATAAAAAGCGTTACTTATCTTGCCCAACACAACTCTGAACGAGTTAAAAACTCTTTAGAAATTCTGAAGGAATTTTACTCATGTGATTTTGATATTAGAGAATCAAATACCAGTTTGGTGATTTAGGGTTTCAGTGAAAAATCTTATAGAACTTCAGGCATTTTGAAGTGCTTTATTGAGCCCTAAACAAGGCTCTTTTATACCACCATTTTTTTCGCCAAAAAGTAAATTATTGCAACTTTTTTTATTACTAAAATAGCATATGTTATAGATTCATAGGGTTTTAAAGAACCATCAGATGCCCTAGTACTACGACAGATGGAAATCAGGGAAGTACAAGAAGTTCACAGAACAGACTGGATGGACGTTTGAAGCAGGTTGTGGGATTGACACGAGTATCTACAAGGATGAATGGAATGGTGCGAAGGTGATATGTGAGGTAGTGACGGTTGAGTACTAACTATCTGTTTTAATGGTGTGTAAAAAATTGTTGTGCTTCTTCCAGCGTTGCATACATGCTCATTGTTGTCTCCTGAGTTGAAACTGTTAATGGTTGTGCAGCAAATAGCGTTATTAATGAACAAGTAACGGCCATCTGACAGGGAAAAACCTGATTAAATGATTGTTGTCTATAACTGACAGGATGCAAGTTTTCAGACTAAATCGGTCGGATTTATTTCTGCTATTCTCAATTTCTCGCTGGCGACTTTGCGGCGGTTTAAAAAACGGGAGTGCACATGGTTTTACGACAATCAGTATTACGGGTGGCGCGCCCGACGGACAATCTTGAGCAGGTAGCCCGCATGTATTCGCAGGGGCTGGGTTTCGACATCATCGGCAGTTTTAGTGACCACCAGGGGTTTGATGGCGTGCTGGTCGGGCATCCGCATCATCATTATCATCTCGAGTTTACCCATCATCACGGTTCCTCCGTGGGGCGAGCGCCCACCGAAGATAATCTCCTGGTGTTCTATATTCCTGATAATCAGCAGTGGCTGACGCAGTGCGAACGGATGCTGCAGGCCGGTTTTATCGTCGTGCCTTCGTTTAATCCCTACTGGGATGAATGCGGTAAAACCTTCGAGGATATTGACGGTTATAGGGTGGTGCTGGCTTTGCGGGACTGGACGGCATAGGCACGAATGTCAGCGGAATTTCAGCTTTGCAAAGGCTGTGAGGGGAGAGGGTAAAAGTTTAGCAAACCGGCTACACGGGCAGCGTTTGAGGCATAAAGTGATTCAGACTTCTCAAGATAAGGTGAATGTTATGAAGACTCTTTCCCGCGTTTTGCTCATGCCGCTGTGTGGCCTTGGCGTATTATTCAGCGTGGCCAGTACCGCGGCTGAAAATACACATCCCCAATCACCGATAGAACAGCCGCACGGGTTGCCACCCTTCCACGGTGAGGGCATGCTGCCACCGCCGCCAATGATGGTCGGCTTTTGCCATCCGGGGCAACTGTTCTGCGCCAGCGTAGCCAGTGATAACCCGACTGAAACTATTCAGAAACTGACGTCGGTACTTCCGGCTACAACGGCAGGCAAGCATTACGAAGTGCGTCTGGCCGTCGTCGAGGTGCCGGATTACATGCCAGTGCCGCCGCT
This sequence comes from Rahnella sp. WP5, assembly GCF_000745615.1. Taxonomy (NCBI): domain Bacteria; kingdom Pseudomonadati; phylum Pseudomonadota; class Gammaproteobacteria; order Enterobacterales; family Yersiniaceae; genus Rahnella; species Rahnella sp. WP5. Next base: position 627,901 of record NZ_KN050721.1, read on the forward strand.
GGCAGAAAAATCTCAATAAGCCTGTTGCTGCTTCGTCGGCTGGAATTTAGTCAATCATGGCCTGATGAGGCCGGCGTTGCAGACACCAGTACGAATATCCCGCGTTGAATAAAACCACCATCGCCGTAACAAAAAATACCGTCCGGAAGCCGTAACTGGCTGAGACCGCCGCACCCAGTAACGGACCGGTGACATTGCCCACATCACGGAACGACTGGTTGTAGCTGAATACCCGTCCTGCTACCTGATTAGTGCAGTTATAGATGAGCAGGGTCTGAACGGCCGGCAGCAATGCGCCATCGCAGGCACCCAGCAGAAAACGCAAAATACCCAGTTGCAGGGGAGTTTGTACCAGGGCCATCGGGATCAGCAATAACACAGATAACGCCATCATCGCCACCAGGATCCGCTCGGGGCCAATCCGGTCGCCGAGTTTGCCTAAACGCGGTGCACTCATCAGCGCGGCCACGCCAGGTACCGAAGCAATCATGCCGCTGATAAACGCCAGGTTTTGTGTATTACCGGCCAGCTCCCGTACGTAAAGCGTCAGGATCGGCGCAATCGAACCCGTCGCCACCTGAATAATCATGGTGGTGACAAACAAACACAGCACCAGTTTAGGATTTTTCAGCGAGGCAAAGACCTGCTTACGGTTCAGCATGTCTTTTTTGCTCACCGGGACAAACTGCTCACGGATAAAATAAAGCGTCATGATGAAACACAAAAACAGCACCGACGCGGTGATAAAGAACACCGGACGCAAACCATAGCTGTCCGCCAGCAACCCTCCGACCAGTGGCCCGAGCAGCGCACCGCTGACACCGCCAGTTGATAACGTACCCAGCGCCCAGCCGCTTTTATTGCGTGGGATTTGTGTGGCGATCAGCGCGTTAGCATTGGGAACAAATCCGCCCAGCAAGCCAAGTAACGCGCGAAGAATCAGGAACTGCCAGATATTCTGCGCGAAGCCCATTAATACCATGACGATGGACATGCCGAGTGCGGATCGCAGCAGCATGATTTTGCGGCCTTTACGGTCCGCGAGTCCGCCCCAGAAGGGGGAGGCGATGGCGGAAAACAAGAAGGTGATACTGAAAACCAGCCCCGACCACATATTCAGGGATTCATGACCGGTTACGCCGAGGGTTTCCACGTAAAGGGGCAGGAAGGGCATGATCAGACTGAATGCGGCACCGGTCAGGAAGCAACCGATCCACGCGACAAACAGATTACGTTTCCAGTTAATGGGATCTGGGGCGATTTCAGGTTCAGAGGCCGAAGTCATAAAATACCGAAGAAAGAGGTCAGATTCGCTCTGGAATGACAAAAAGAAACAAGGCAGAGCATAAGTAACAATCAATTGGCTTAATAATTATGCGCCTAATTATCATTCACTTCAATGATGTTAACGAACTGTAACAAGCGAAGTGAAATACAGGTTCAAAAAGTCTGGAGGAGTGAAGGAGAGCAGATGAAAGCCAAAAAAACGGTCAGCAAGGAGGCTGACCGCGACAGACAAAGAATTAAAAACGTAATACTAAAACCGGATCTTAGCGCAGGGCTTCGTTCTTCATGACAGAGTAACGGCCGCTGCCCAGGAACATGATGACCAGACCACCAAAGAAGTACAGAGCTTCACCTTCCAGCCCCCATGCACCGACTTCAGTAACGGTGAAAAATTTGCCACCCACGACCAGGAAAACTGCCACTAAAATGTTGAATGCCAGCACCAGAGCGGCAGGGCGGGTCAAGATGCCCAGAATAATCAGAACCGGCGCAATCACTTCACCGATGTACGCACCGTAAGCAATAAAGCCCGGCAGGCCATCAGCCTGTAACATCTGTGCAATCCAGCCCACGCCATTTTCCATTTTTGCCACACCGTGGAATAAAACTAAAATACCAAAAGTCAGACGCAACAAAAGCTTACCAAAGTTCTGATGATCAACAGCACGGGTAAAAGCGGAGTTCAGTTTTGCCAACATAATGTGTTCCTTGCAAAGGTAACATGCCTTTAAGAGGCGGGAGGCACGCGGCTCCAAAATCAGCGGAGTAATCACATGCAGAAATTATGGAGAGAGTATTGGCCTAAAACGGGTAGGATCAAATCTGATAAGTTTGAAGAAGTCTGTGAAAAAAACTGATGAAGCAAATCAAAAAAACCGGACCTGCGGCTGCCGGACCGGTTCCGGGTGATTAATCGCTAAGGGCTTTATAGAGCGAAGGCTCACCTTGCGGGCGTGTTTTAAAACGACGGTGCAGCCACATATATTGCTCCGGCGCCTGACAGATCTCGTTTTCCACCACTTTATTCATGTACGTGGCGGCAACCACTTCATCATCCAGCGGGAAGTCAGCGACCTGAGGGTGAATAATCATCTCATAACCTTCCCCTTTCGGCAGACGGCGCGGAGTGAAGGGAATAATTGCCGGTTTGCCCATGCGTGCCAGCAGATATGTCCCGGTGGTGGTGGCGGCTTTATCGACCGCGAAGAACGGTACAAATACGCTGGCGCGCGGGCCGTAGTCATGATCAGGCGCGTACCAGATGATGTCGCCTTGCTTGAGGCTGCGGATCATCCCTTTGAGATCTTTGCGATCCAGCATCCCTTTATTCGAGCGCATACGGCCTTTGGTCTGGATCCAATCCATCAGCTTGTTATCGTGAGGACGGTAAACCCCCACGCCAGGATTATGGATACCAAAGATACGTGCACCCAGTTCCAGCGTCAGGAAATGTACACCGATCAGCAGAACGCCTTGTTTGTTATCACGCGCATGCTGGATATGTTCAAGACCGCTGACTTTGAACCAGCGCTCGATGCGCCAGTCTGGCCAGAACCACGCCATGCCGGTTTCAAACAACCCCATGCCGACGGATTCGAAATTTTTCACAATCATATCTTCGCGCTGTTCCGGGCGCATATCCGGGAAACACAATTCGATATTGCGTCGGGCGATTTTATAGCGACGTTTCAGGAAGCGCATTGAGAAGCGACCTAGCCCGGTACCGATGCGATAAATAACCGGATAAGGCAGTAACACCAGTGCATAAAGCAGTCCCAGACCCATCCAGGTGATCCAGTAACGAGGGTGCAGTAACGAACGATTAAAGGTTGGTACCTGAGTCATAGAATCTCTGCGTCAGTGAGTCGAAGTAGAAAGTTTATAAGCTCTGTCTAATGCAGCAGCCTGCCACAGAAACACGCACACATATTCATCCGGAATATGTGTTGTCCGTTATCTTCTGCAGCAAAGTGACATATTGTGGCATTTTTTTGATGTGAGGTGAAAATTCACGGCACTAATACCTCATTTATTTATAGGTTGAGTGAATGAAAAACAAAACGAATTCTCATTAATGTCCCGGCATATTCATTCACCATCAATTCAAATATCAATAGAGAATGTCTTTTTGTCAATGAAACGGGCGGCTGTCGGGCCGCCCGTGATCACGTTTGCAAAATCCCCTTTCTGGCGACTTTCGCGTTAATCTTAAATCTGGTTATTATTCCGGCAGGAAAAGGCCTTTGACGCTATGCGGTTCGCTGCGCCAGTACTGTTTCGGCGCGGCCACTTTTTCCCCCAGTTTTGCCGCTGCATGCCAGGGCCAGCGCGGGTTATACAAAATACCGCGTGCCAGAGCAATCATGTCTGCCTGTCCGGTGCCGATAATGGCTTCCGCCTGTTCCGGTTCAGTGATCAGACCCACAGCGATCACCGGCATTTTCACATAACGCTTAATGCCATCAGCAAATGGCACCTGATAGTTCGGGCCGACGGTGATTTTCTGATGCGGACTCAGGCCGCCGCTGGAGACGTGAATGTAGCTGCAACCCAGTTCATCAAGCGCTTTGGCGAGTTCAATGGATTGCTCCAGATCCCAGCCCCCCTCCACCCAGTCGGTGGCGGAAATACGCACACCAATCGGTTTTTCTGCCGGGAATGCCGCACGGATTTCCCCGAAGATCTCCAGCAGCAGGCGCATACGGTTTTCCAGTGAGCCGCCGTACTGGTCGGTGCGCTGGTTTGAAAGTGGCGACAGGAACTGGTGCAGCAGATAACCGTGAGCGCCGTGCAGTTCCAGCAGATCAAAGCCCAGACGGTCGGCGCGACGAACTGTATCGACATAGGCTTTTTTCAGCTCAGCGATTCGCTCCAGCGACATTGCCTGCGGGGCCTCAGTGCCTTCGGTGAAGGCGACGGCGGAAGGCGCAATCGTCTGCCAGCCACCCGCTGACTGGGCGATTTGTGCTCCGCCTTGCCACGGCGCAGCACACGACGCTTTACGTCCCGCATGTCCGAGTTGCAGGCCAAGTGGCATATCGCTGTTTTCACGTAAGCCGGTCACTAAATCCTTCATGGCCGCTTCGGTTGCATCGTCCCACAAGCCCAGATCCTGAGCCGAGATACGCCCCACGGCCTCGACAGCGGTCGCTTCCAGGATCAGCAAACCCGCACCTGAAAAGGATAACTGCCCGAGATGCGCGTGATGCCAGGACGTGGCTTTCCCTTCGTCGGATGAATACTGGCACATTGGCGCGATCACGATGCGGTTAGCGAGTGTCAGCTTCCCTAAGGAAATCGGTTCAAAAAGCTTACTCATGTTTCATGCCCCTTAAAATTCAGCGTGGTGATGGACTACAAGAATAGATAACAACTAAGAATAGGTTATCGCATTTCAAAAATGGGCAATGTACAGCAGGTGTTTTTCTCCTGACGAATTTGCAACGGGAGATGTCCTCATTGTTGCTTTAATGTATAATCTTGCCGCTTCAAAAGTAGCTATTCGGTATCAATAGTTAAATTCACCTGAAAGACAGGAACGTACACCATGCCAGTGTTACATAACCGTATTTCTAATGAGGAACTGCGTGCGCGCATGTTGGCTGAAACTGAGCCCCGCACTACGGTTTCTTTTTATAAGTATTTCCAGCTCGAAGATCCAAAAGCCTTTCGTGACTCCCTGTACGTCAGCCTGACACGCCTTAACGTATTTGGCCGTATTTACGTGGCAAAAGAAGGGATTAACGCACAAATCAGCGTGCCGCAAAGCCAGTTTGAAGCGTTCAAAACCGTGCTGTTTTCCAGCCATCCGGCGCTGGATCAGATCCGCCTGAATGTCGCGCTGGAAGATGATGGTAAATCCTTCTGGGTGTTGCGTCTCAAAGTGCGTGACCGCATTGTCGCGGACGGGATTGATGATGATTCTTTCGACCCGTCAAATGTGGGTGAGTACCTGAAAGCCGAACAGGTCAACGCCATAATTGACGATCCGGACACATTGTTTGTCGATATGCGCAACCACTACGAATACGAAGTGGGGCATTTTGATAATGCGATTGAAGTCCCGTCTGACACTTTCCGCGATCAGCTGCCTATGGCCGTTGATATGCTTAAAGAAGATAAAGACAAGAAAATCGTGATGTATTGCACTGGCGGTATTCGCTGTGAGAAAGCCAGCGCATACATGTTGCATAACGGTTTTAAAAACGTCTATCACGTGGAAGGCGGTATTATCGAATATGCACGCCGTGCCAAAGAGCAGGGGTTACCGGTAAAATTTAAAGGCAAAAACTTTGTCTTTGATGAGCGTATGGGCGAGCGTATTTCCGATGACGTGATTGCACACTGTCACCAGTGCGGTGTGGCCTGCGATAACCATACCAACTGCAAAAACGACGGCTGCCATCTGCTGTTTATTCAGTGCCCGACGTGTGCAGCGAAATTTGACGGCTGTTGCAGCGAAATCTGTATGACAGAGCTGAAGCTGCCAGTAGAAGAACAACGTGCATTGCGCGCGGGTCGTGAGAATGGCATAAAAATATTCAATAAGTCCAAAGGCTTATTGCAAACCACCATGCATATTCCGGCACCTGAAAACGACTGACCGGCGTGTATAAAAAAGCCCTGAATGGCGGCAGCGATTCAGGGCTTTATACGTTGAGGGAAGGGGATTACTTCTCTTGTACACCCTCGACCGAAATAATCAGCTCGACATTCTGCGATGCCGGACCGAGATCGGTAGTAATTCCATAATCCTTCAGCGCGATGGACCCTGCCGCTTCAAAACCTGCACGATAACCGCCCCATGGATCCTTGCCCTGACCGAGCAACTTAGCCTGTAACGTTAAAGGTTTGGTGACGCCGTTCAGCGTGAAATCGCCAGTCACTGCCAGATTTTCACCTTCTTTCTTCACTGATGTTGATTTGAATGTGGCCTGCGGATGTTTGCCAACATTCAGGAATTCAGCGCTGCGCAAATGTTTGTCACGTTCGGCGTGATTGGTGAATACGCTGGTGGTGTTAATCGTGACATTCACTTTATCCGCAGCGGGATCTTTCTCATCAAAGGTGAATCCGCCATCGAAATCATTAAAGCTGCCGTACAGCCAGCTGTACCCTAAATGCTTGATACGGAATTCAATAAAAGCGTGCTGACCTTCTTTGTCGATCTTGTAGCTGGCTGCCGTTGCCGAACCCGCCGCCAGTAACAGCGACGCCAGGGTTAAACCCAGAGTGGTCTTTTTCAACATGGTTATTCTCCGTTTATCCATAATATGAACAACATAAGTAAAGAGCTGACCGTGAGCCGGATCAGCGCCCCAGCATGCGGGTCAGGGTGCTGTCACGATCGATGAAATGATGTTTAAGCGCGGCAAGGGCGTGAAAACCTGAGATGATCACAATGCCCCACGCCATCCACAGATGCAGCGTGCCCGCGATATCGGCCTGTTGTTCCAGTCCAGACAGTGTGGCAGGGATCTCAAACCAGCCGAAGACACTGACAGGCTGACCTTCAGCCGTCGAAATCAGATAACCGCTGATCAGAATGCCGAACAGGCCGATGAACAGCAGAACATGAGCCAGCCAGGCGCCAATACGCGTTTTCACGCTGTAGCTTGCCAGCGGCTTAGGTGGCGGAGAAATAAACCGCCAGGCAAGACGGAATACCATCGCAGCAAAAATCAGGATGCCGATACTTTTATGTATTTCCGGTGCACGGTGATACCAGGTGTCGTAATAGCCCAATCCGACCATCCATAATCCCAGTGCAAATAAACCATAAACGGCCAAAGCGATGAGCCAGTGAATTAACACTGAAATATGGCCAAAGCGTGCAGGTGTATTTTTCCACAGCATAAGATGATGTTCTCAGTGAAGAGGGTGTTTGTGGAAAATAAACATTTGGAAACATATTGGCAAACTATTATTTTCAAATTAACCGATTAATTTAACTTGTTCATTATTTTTGATGGTATCAGGAAGGTTTCCTTCAGTGCTTTTGCTTTTTTTATCTTACGGCGGTTTTGATTATATCGATTTCAGTGATGACAGGGGTCTGTAAGGTTTTGTCATCGAAGGTAAAGTTAATCATGATACTAAAAATTTGAGTAAAAATAATGATTTCAGGAGTGATTAATCCTTGTTGATGCTTTTCATTAGCCGGTCATTTTGATGTGAACATGAAGTTTTGTTATTCAGGCTATCAATCTAAATGTTTCTTAAATAAAACGTAAATATGTTAAAGGTTGATTCTCGAGGTGATCGAGATCAGTTTGTGATATCAGACAATATTTATAATTCTCAATAATCCTGATTAGGAATTTTTTTATAGATTAATATTTGATGTTTGCCGGTGTGGGCGCTTTAGCTGAATTAAAAGAGCACCATCCGACATCACATGGAGAGTGACATATGTTTCCTGCAATGAGCCGTTTTATGGCAGTGCCAGTGCTGCTGACAACATTATTATTCCCCCTGACCCGTGTGGCGGCACAGCCTTTGCCGACGGTGACCACTGCGACCATCGCCACTCAACCTGATGGCGTCAGCCGGACCTATCTCGGGCGTCTTGAAGCTGTTCAGGCCGTCAATGTGACCAGCCGGACTGAAGGATTTATCGCCCGCCGGGCCTTTGAGGAGGGGCAGTTTGTGAATGCCGGCGACGTCTTGTATGAAATCGATCCCGCCTTGCATCAGGCGGCTGTCGCTCAGGCCAAAGCCCAGCTCGACAGCGCCAATGCTACCGCACGCCATGCACAAACCCATCTGAACCGCATACAGCGTCTCGGTGATGCGCGTACCGTCAGCCAGTCTGATGTCGATACCGCGCTGGCTGCCCGTGATACCGCCCGTGCGGCTGTCGCGCAGGCGCAGGCGGCGTTAAAAACGCAGGAACTGCAACTAAGCTATACCCGCATTACGGCGCCCATTGCAGGGCGCATCGGCGTGAGCCATTTTCATACCGGCAGTCTGGTGAATCCGGCCAGCGGTGCACTCACGGAAATCGTGCAACTCGATCCGGTACGTGTGGTGATTTCAGTGAATGAACGTGATGTTCTCAGTGCCAGCCACAGCAGTGGCACGCTGGAAGACGCTTTCTCTGCCGATAACATGACGCTTTCTCTGCGCTTATCGGACGGTTCACCTTATATGAAAGCGCCCGTGCTGGAATCCCTCGGCAATCGTATTGATGCGCAAACAGGGACCTTGCCGGTCAGGCTGACCGTGGCAAATCCAGACCATCGTTTGCTGCCGGGGGGCACCGTGAATGTGGCCGCAGAGCCGCGTTCCGGACATTCTCTGCCGGTACTGCCTGCGCAGGCTTTGCAGCAAAATGCGGCAGGGCACTTTGTCTTGCTGGTGAATGACGGACAGCGCGTGGAAGCACGCCCGGTGCGTCTTGGTGCACAAACGGGACACGGCTATTTCGTCATTGAGGGTTTGCAGGGCGGAGAAAAAGTTGTGACAGAAGGCCTGCAATGGATCCGGCCAGGTATGGAAGTGAATGCACGGGCTGCTACGGATGCCCCGGATATGGCCGCGAAGAAACGTTAAGGAATAACGATGCTCCAGCAATTTATTAAAAGACCCCGCTTTGCGGTTGTCATCGCGCTGGTGACGGCGCTGATCGGTGCCGTCGCCCTGAAGGTCATTCCGGTTGAGCAATATCCGGATATCACGCCACCCGTGGTGTCAGTCAGTGCTATTTATCCCGGTGCGAGTGCACGGGACGTAGCGGAATCCGTTGCCGCGCCGATTGAGGCGCAGGTTAACGGTGTCAGTAACATGCTGTATATGTCGTCGAACAGCGGCAATAACGGCAGCTACACGCTGACTATTACGTTCGCCAGCGGTACGGATCCGGATACGGCGGCTGTTGAAGTACAAAACCGTATTTCACAGGTCAGCTCACGTCTTCCACCGGAAGTGCTGAACACGGGCGTGTCGGTGCGCAAACAGGCTTCTAATATTCTGATGGGCATCAGCCTCCTTTCACCGGAAAATACCCATGACATGCTGTTTATCAGCAACTTTGCCAGCATTCAGTTGCGTGATGCGCTGGCGCGTGTGGATGGTGTGGGTGATGTCCGGGTTTTCGGTTCCCGTGACTACAGCATGCGTATCTGGCTGGACCCGCGCAAAATGGAAGCGCTGGATGTCAGCAGTATGGAAATCAGTGCCGCTATTCAGAATCAGAATGTGCAGGCGGCGGCCGGGCAGATTGGCGCGTCACCGAGTCCGTCAATGCAGCAGCAAACCCTGACCATCAGCGGCGCGGGGCGTCTGAGTTCGCCGGAAGAGTTCGGCAATATTATTGTGCGTAAAAATGCTCATGGCGGTACGGTGCGTTTGCGCGATGTCGCGCGTATTGAACTGGGTGCGCAGGATTATCAGGTGAATGCGACACTGAATCAGACGCCGTCTGCCTTCCTGTCAGTCTATCCCGCACCGGGGGCAAATGCGCTGAATGTGGCGAATGCTGTGCGGGAGGAAATGTCGCGTCAGGCACGCAATTTCCCGGATGATCTTACCTATGAAATCAAATTCGACTCGACTCGTTTTGTCAGTGCTACGCTTGATGAGATTGCCGTTTCACTGGTACTGACCTTCGTCGTCGTCCTGTCGATTGTTTATCTGTTCCTGCAAAGTGTGCGGGCGACATTCATCGTCGCACTGACCATTCCGGTGTCTTTACTGGGGACGTTTGCCGTGCTTTATGCCTTTGGCTATTCCGCCAACACCCTCAGTTTGTTTGCCATTATTTTGGCGCTGACGGTAGTGGTCGATGACGCCATCGTGGTGGTGGAAAACGTTGAGCGCCTGATGATGGAGGATCCGTCGCTCGGGCGTGTGGCCGCAACCCGCAAGGCTCTGAAGCAAATTGCCGGGCCGGTCATCGCCACTACTGTGGTTCTGCTGGCGGTATTTGTGCCCATTGCGGTTCTGCCGGGTATTACCGGTGCGCTGTATCGTCAGTTTGCTGTCACTCTGTCGGCGGCCGTTGTTCTTTCAAGTATCAACGCGCTGACCCTGACCCCTGCGCTGTGCGCAACCCTTCTCAAGCCGCGACCTGCGAAGCCGGCCCGTGTTTTCCACTGGTTTAATCAAGGGCTGGACGCTGTTCGCGATGTCTATGTGAAAGCCGCACGGGGCATCAGTAAAAGTGCGTTCACCAGCGTTGTAACGGTTCTGGTGATCGGCGGAGCCTGTGTATGGGGCTACAGCAGTTTGCCAAAATCCTTCCTGCCGGATGAAGATCAGGGCTACTTCTTCGTGAATGTGCAGTTACCTGACGGGGCGTCATTAAACCGCACCGATGCCGTGCTCGGCCAGATGCAGCAGATTATGCAAAAAGACCCGGCGGTCGAGGATGTGATCGCCATCAGTGGCTTCAGCCTGCTGAGTGGCGGGAGTTCGCCAAACACCGCCTTTGGTATCGTGTTGCTCAAGCCGTGGGGCGATCGCGACAGTGTGGATCAGGTGATTGGTCGCCTGCAACCGGCGATGGCGGGCATTCCCTCTGCAATGATTATGGCAATAAATCCGCCCGCGATTTCCGGATTAGGTACGGCCTCAGGGCTGGATTTACGTTTGCAGGCGTTACAGGGGCAATCGCCACAGGAACTGGCTGTCACCGGACAGGCGCTGATCCAGGCCGCTAACCAGGATCCTAATCTGAGCCGTGTGTTTACTACCTTCAGTGCCTCCGTGCCGGAAATCGCCCTGAGTGTGGATCGTGACCGTGCGGCGCTGTTACAGGTACCGGTCAGCCGTATTTTCGGTACGTTGCAGACATCACTTGGTGGCGTGAACGTCAGCGATTTCATCATCAATAACCGCCTGTTTAATGTGCAGATGCAAAACGAAATGGAAGATCGCCAGCGCGCAGACCAGATATCCACACTCACGGTACGCAGCGACAACGGCTCACTGGTCAGTCTTGCGAAGATGGTTGAAATGACACCGTCGCTGGGTGCACCGTTTATCACGCAATATAATCAGTTCCCTTCACTGGCTATCAGCGGCTCGGCGGCACCCGGCATCAGTTCCGGTGAGGCGATGGCGCAGATGGAACATATCCTGAGCGAGAAGCTGCCTGCGGGTTACGGCTATGAATGGACCGGCATGTCATTGCAGGAAATTCAGGCTGGTGGCCAGGCCATCCTTATCTATGCCGCGGCACTGCTGTTTGCGTATCTGTTTCTGGTGGCGCAATACGAAAGCTGGAGCATTCCTCTTGTTGTGATGATTTCTGTGATTTTCGCGGTGTTTGGTGCAATCGGCGGCCTGCACATGGCGGGGCTGAGCAACGACGTATATGCTCAGATTGGTATGGTCTTATTAATCGGCCTCGCGGCGAAAAATGCCATTCTGATTGTTGAATTCTCAAAAGCCAGAAGAGAAGAGGGGGCATCTGTCAGCGAAGCGGCACAGGACGGCGCGAAACAGCGTTTCCGTGCGGTAATGATGACGGCAATCTCGTTCATTCTCGGGGTGTTACCGCTGGTCATGGCATCCGGTGCAGGTGCCATGAGTCGGCATATCATCGGCGTTACGGTGTTCAGTGGTATGTTGCTATCCACGACGGTGGGGATCCTGTTTATTCCGGCGCTGTATCTGCATATCCAGCGTCTGCGTGAGTGGGTGAAATCTCGCTAAGGATCCGGCCAGCTTCAGGAGAGAAAGGCTTGCGTAAAACGATCGTGACAACTCAGGGTCTGAAAATTGTTGTAATGATGGCGATGCTGGTAGTGATCTTCGCGGGGATTAAATCTGCTGCAGATATCATCGTGCCCTTTATTCTGGCGCTGTTTCTGGCTTTCGTATTGAATCCGCTGATTGTCTTACTGGAAAAATGGCGGGTGCCCCGGGCACTCGCTGTTTTGCTGGTGGCAACGCTGGTGATTTGCATGATGGTTTTTCTGACCACCAAACTGCTGGTGACGCTCAATGAATTTGCCCGCACATTGCCACAATATCGCGGACTTATTGTCGACAAACTCAGTGATATTGAGGCCTGGTTTCCGCAAAGCGAACTGACGTTATCTCCCGAGCAACTGGCCAGTTACATCGATCCGGCGGCGACGCTGAATATGGTCAGTAAGTTAATCAGCTATTTGTCCAACGCCATGGCCGGTCTGTTCTTACTGCTGATGACCGTGGCATTCATGCTGCTTGAAGTCCCGCAACTGCCCTACAAAGTGGAGCAGATGTCAGAGGACCCGGGCAAAGGAATGGCTAATATTCAGCGTGCCCTGGACAGCGTGACACGCTATCTGGTGATCAAAACGCTGATAAGTGTGGTGACGGGGCTGGCAGTTTGGGCCTTGCTGGCAGTTACCGGCATCCGTTTTGCGTTCCTGTGGGGGATGCTGGCTTTCGCCCTGAATTACATTCCCAATATTGGTTCTTTTATCGCGGCTATTCCGCCGATCATTCAGGCATTTTTGTTTAACGGTTTCAGCGAAGGGTTGATCCTGGCAGGGGGCTATATCCTCATCAATCTGATTTTCGGCAGCATTATTGATCCGAAAATTCTGGGGCGCGGATTGGGGTTATCGACGCTTGTGGTCTTTATGTCGCTGATATTCTGGGGATGGCTGATGGGGCCGGTCGGCATGTTGCTTTCGGTGCCGCTGACGATTGTGCTCAAAATAGCCCTTGAACCTACGGCGGCAGGCCACAAAATTGCCGTGCTTCTGGGCGATGGTCCGCCAGAACATAAAAGTTAGCTTTTCTCTTCAAAATGATGAGCAAACATTTCAATTTTTTTATGCATTAAGCGAATCACTGAAAGCAGGATGTTTGTGATTTTTGTGGGAGTCGCATGACGAGAAATTATGCTTGTCATTGGTGAGGCTGCTCAAGATGAGTCTGCTAACATTAAGGTTAAGGCCATCGTCGGCTTCTGTCGTCATAGTGCAACCTGGCGAGAGAGAGAAGGGATACAAACAAGATATTTAAAAAGATGGGTGAAGAATATCACGATATAAAATGCCCTGAATTATCAGAGCATTTAGGATTTTTGCAGGTTTAGCTATAAGTTTTGTAAATCATCTGCAAGTCGTCTTTAATTTGTCGGCTGATTGGCGTCGCAGAAATATCATCAATGGGCCAGAATAAATACTTAATCAGGTTGTAAATGAAACAAAACTCCAGCCGGTTACGGACTTTGATTTTCTGCGCCAGATGTCGTTTATGGACATATACCGTACGGCTGCTGATGTTTAATTTTCTGGCAATGCGGTAGTTCGGCATCTCAGACATCCAGTAGCTCATTACCAGAATTTCCTGATCGCTAAGTAACATTTTTGGCAAACCGAAGTTATTTATCGGCATAAATGCTTCGGGATCTGCTGCAATCTGCTGCAAGAGGGAGGTGAGTGCCTGCTTGTTGAGAATAGAGACTTCGCGGGTAACGGCAATCGGTGTTTCGAAATCCGGGTAACTGGCGTCAACGTAGCAGTATATTCGGGCGCTTTGACGAAATTCAAAAAACGCTTTTAATTCCTCAGATACTTCTGCGTTATGGCAATGGTTTGTCATATTCACAAGAATAATATCAGGTTGAAATTCAGGAATTAGATTGAGGGAGTGAGAAATATTCACAGTGTCGATAATATCGAGGCTGTTATTTTCAATAAGATAAGAAAAAATTCCTAAACGCGTAAAACCACAGGGTTCAATTATACAAATTTTCATACCACGTCCTTGTCATGCGTAACATTACGCGCCGAAACCACTCCTGTGATTTCTGTATCCAGCATAGATTCTTTTCTATAATGCTGTCAATTCGTAAATTCCAGTCTATTGATCTTGTTCAAACTGGAATTGAAAAATCGTATCGTTAATAAAATGATAACCCTCGATAAATATTCACGAGGGTTGAAATTATTTTACGTTAATTGAACCGCATAAGAGAAAAGGGGGTGAGATCAAAAGGAATAGGATGATTGTTACCGAAGTGAGTAACTATTTCCCCTAATACGCTGGCGAATTTAAAACCGTGACCACTTAATCCCGAAATCACTAAGGTATTTTCTCTGCCCGGCAGGGTATCAATAATGAAATCTTCATCAGTCGTCATGTCATAAGTGCATGACGCACCACGCAAACTGACACCTACACCCGGCAGGAAATGGCGGAAGAAATTGAAGGACTCTGTGCCATCCTGACTGACGCTGCCGTAAGGTTTACGCTGCTCGGGTTCCGTTATCCATTGACCACCGTTATGCTTACCTAACTTAAGTTCATCCTTCACTGAGGGGAATCCGTAGTACTGATCGCCTTGCAGAGTTTCGAGCGTAAAGGCTGGAAAATGGTTTTCTTCACTGTAGCGGCCATCTGCATGGAACCAGGCAAACACCTTACGCAGAGGTTTCACGGGTAATTCCGGGAGGATTTTCGTGACCCAGGTTCCCGCCGTTACTACCAGTTTTGCCCCGCGGTAGACTCCGTCAATCGTTGATACTTCAATGCCATCATCCAGCCAGTTAATACTTTCAACGGGACAGTTGAATAATTGCGCACAACCCGCTTCCCGTGCGAGACGAATGTATGCTGCAACCGCCATTTCACTTTGCAGAAAACCCGAGTTGGGTTCGTATACACCGCAATAGCCGTCCTGCAGCGTGAACAGAGGCCACTTTTCACGAATTTCAGCCGCACTGAGGGATTGTATGACGAGATTGTAGGTTTCTGCGCTGTTCTTAACGTTACCGATAAATTCAGAGTTTTCAGGACCAATATTCAGGACGCCGCTACGATGGAAAATCTTATCGCTGCTCAGTTCTGCCAGCTCATCCCAAAGCGTTTGAGCTCTCAGCAGCATTGGCACATAACGGGAACCTTCGCCGTAAGCGTGGCGGATAAGGCGTGTTTCGCCATGGTGACTGCCCGCCTGATGGGGTGGCATTGCGCTATCTATCATCAGCACTTTCAAGCCGGAACGGGTGGCGTAGTAGCCTGCGGCTGAACCGACCGAACCGCTGCCTACGATAATGAGATCGTAATCCATAATTCAAACGTTCCTGTGGTGAGAATTTTTAACAAACTGGCTACTGGCATGATAGAGAGTTTAAGGCGAAGAAGGCAAGCAGCGCGGAGGCAAAGAAAAAGGCACCAGGATAAATCGCTGGTGCCTCAGACTGGCAGGTAAAGATTAGTGTTTTCGGTGATCACTGTATTCGTACTCGTTAGATTCTATCTTTTCGATGCCGGCTTCAAGAATGTTAATGAGTTGCCGTGCAACGTCGGTAGTTAACCACAAGGTTCTGTCTACCTGAGCATCCTCGGGTGTCTGGTCTTTTGAAGACAGGTAATGAAGGCGTATCATCATGGCATCATAAGAGTCGACGGTACTGATATCCCAACCAACAAGCGGGTGTGTCTGAATAACTTCATCATTTCTGTCCATATAGACCCCTTATATTGTAGTGACTGACGTGAGTGACTATCTGAGGATCAAGGCGGCTCATTATCATGTGAGCAATTTCAGTATAAACAGATAAACCGATTTATGGAGTGATTTAAGCGTATTAAATTGTAAATAATTTGTGTTGATTATTTATTCAGCGGAATAATCTGAGATTAACTTAAATTTTATTTTTCAGAAGAGTCTGTTTTATGCAGTAAAAAAGAATAAAAAACCGGACTGCGACGCCCGGTGAAATACACCAATAGCCTTGCGGCGTGGTTTTAATAAACCTGATTATTATAGATAGGGAGTAAAAAGTGAATGGCTTTTCAGGGATTTCATCGGGTTACTCATCGTTCTGATTTGAGAACCAGTCATCAGCGCTTTCCCAGGTTTCCTGAAGAATTTCCTCGATAAGGTCACGGTCAGTTTTTGCGCCACCCAAAACGGACAGGCTATTTGCCCCCGCATAGCGGACCTGAATTTTATTTTCGCGGTCAGAAAACTGTTTGTTAATTCTTTTACTCAATTCACCTGATAACGCGTCCAGCGCGCCAGCAGGCAGAGGCTTGGTTTTATCGATTGTGACTTCAACACGCATAGGACCTCCCGAATAGATTTGACTGTATATTTATACAGTCAAATCATGATCAGTGCAATACACGCTTGTGAGAATTTGTATTTAGTTCGACGTCACTTTCCAGTTCAGTGTCTGACCTGCGAGGAATGGCACAACAGATTCATTGCCCAACGCAATTTCTTCCGGCTGCGTCACCGGTATACGAGACATTTCGATGAAGTCTTCATTGAGCGGCAGGCCATAGAAACGCGGGCCGTTAAGGGAGCAAAACGCCTCAAAGTGTTGCAGTGCATTCATTTCTTCAAAGACGGTCGCATAAGCCGATAACGCCAGTGGGGCATTGAAGCAACCTGCACATCCGCAGCTCGATTCTTTACGGTCTTTGGTGTGCGGCGCAGAGTCGGTACCGAGGAAGAAGCGATCCGCGCCGCTGGCGATGACCTCACGCAATGCTTCCTGATGAACGTTGCGTTTGAGAATGGGGAGACAGAACAGGTGAGGGCGCACGCCGCCAACCAGCATGTGATTGCGGTTGAACATCAGATGCTGCGGCGTAATGGTTGCACCCAGATACTGATTGCCGGAAAGAACATACTGCGCGGCTTCTTTGGTGGTGATGTGCTCGAAGACAATTTTCAATTCAGGGAACTGACGACGCACCGGATCCATCACTTCATCAATGAAACGGGCTTCACGATCAAAAATATCGACATGGTTGTGAGTGACTTCACCGTGGATCAGCAAAGGCATACCGATTTTCTGCATACGTTCCAAAACAGGGTAAATCATTTTGGTATCAGAAACGCCATGCTGGGAATTTGTTGTCGCGTTGGCCGGATACAGTTTTGCTGCTGTGAACACGCCTTGCTCGAAACCGCGGGCAATTTCTTCCGGATCCAGAGAATCGGTCAGATAGCAGGTCATCAGAGGGGTAAAATTATGTCCGACAGGCAACGCGGCCATAATCCGTTCACGATATGCTATCGCAGCCGCCACGGTGGTTACGGGAGGACTCAGGTTTGGCATGACAATCGCACGACCAAATACTTCACTGGTGAAAGGTAACACCGTGCTGAGCATTTGGTCGTCACGAAGGTGAATATGCCAGTCATCTGGACGGCGGATTTTCAAAACTTGCGGTGTTGCGGTCATCAGGCAAAACTCCAGCATTGAGAGACAAGATATTGGGATCAGGTGCGGTAATGGGAGCATTAACGGCGGGGAACAAGAATAAGCGTAAAAGCGATGTGTTGCATCTGTTAAATAAAGTTCGTATTGAAATCAATGTGTCGAAAGGTTCATAGTGGGGACAGATTTTAGTCAGAGTGCTTACCGGTTCGCCGCTAAGCATGACCAAAAAAACAGGAGAACCATTATGGAAATCAGAGTTGTTGCCACTATTGTCGCTAAAAAAGAGTTTACGGCAAAAGTGACAGAAGCGTTGCTTGACGTAATTGAACCAAGCCGACAGGAAGTAGGGTGCCTGCAATATGAGTTGCATCAGGATCTCGATACAGAAGGGACTTTTGTTTTCTACGAGCGATGGGCCTCTGAAGAAGCGCTGAATCAGCACAACAAAACTGAACATTTCCAGCACTTTGCAAAAAGCCTGGAAGGCAAACTGGAGGAACTCACGATTCGCCGGTTGAAAAGTCTGGCCTGATGAGATTGAATCTTCAACAGTTTCTATAAAAAAACCCGCCGAGGCGGGTTTTTTTAGACTGAGTGGTCAGCGATTACTCGGCTGGCATCTCAGGTTTGGTGGCCGGGGCTGTTGCAGTGGTGGCTGCCGCATGGCCGCCTGCAGAGCCTTTACCCTCAAAGTTGAACTCAGGACGAACCCAGTCACTGTGACGAGGTGGCTCTGGCACATAGGCAGGTGCTGGCGCCTTCGTCATTGGCGCGGTTGCGAGGTGCTTGAAGCGAGGTGCAACAACCGCAGTTTCAGTACTTGCCGGAGCGGCTGCGACTGGCGCAGTTTCCACAGCAGGTTTAACTTCAGCAACAACAGGTTCAGCTTTCACTTCGGGTTCGGCGACTGGCGCAGGTGCCTGAACTTCAGATGCAGCGAGAACATCTGTGGGTTCAACGATCGCAGGCTCGAGCGCTTCTGGCGCAACATCAATCACAGCTGTTTCTGCAACAGGTTCAGCTGTTGCCGGTTCAACCAGCACTGGCTCGTTGGCTACAGGCTGTGCAACGTCTGCTGCTGCGGTTTCGGCTGGCACCTCTTGTGGTGCAGCGTCAACAACATCATTGACAGGCTCTGCGACTGGCTGTTGCGTAACTTCAGTGATGTCAGATATGACCGGCGTATTCGCCTGTGCAATCTCGACCTGCTCAGTCAGCACTTCAGGAGTTTCTGTTTCAGTAACCTGTTGTTCAGAGGACTGAGCAACCGGATAAGTGACCCAGACTTTACCCGAAGCCATTTCCGGAGAAACGAACGCACCTGCAAGTGGCATTGGTGACTGGGTCGGATAACGCTCATCACGATAACGACGACGACGTTGGCCGCTTACACGCAGGTGGCGTGGAGAACGACGTGAACGACGTGGCATGCCATTTTCACGGGCGTTGTCATTCTGATTATCTTCGTTATCAGCAACGTTTGCGGTTTCAGCATCAGAAGGTTCCTGCTCTGTAATCGCTGGCGCCGCAGGGCGGGTGCCGGTGATCAATAATTGAGCTGCAGCTTCTTCTTCATGATCAACTTCTGCTTCAGATTCGAAACGGATTTTATGCGATAACTGACGACGCTGACGGCGCTGAGTTGGCTGACGATCTTCCTGCTCAGTTTCATCGGTAACCACCGGAGCAGCAACTTGTTCGACAACTGCGACATCCTGAACTTTCTCTTCAGTTTGTGGTTTACGCTTGTCTTCAGAACGGCGACGCGAACGTTCACGGCGAGGCTGTTGCTGCTGTTCTTCACGAGCAACAGTTTCAACTTCTTCGCTACGGGTTTCGGTAACAACCTGTTCCTGATTACGGCGGCCACGGCGCTGCTGATCATCACGCTGTTCGCGATTATTTTCGCGGGTATCACGGCTTTCACCACGATTATCACGATTGTTGTCACGACCTTCGCCACGTTCACCACGATTACCGCGGTCATTGCGCTCACCGCGTTCTCCGTTGCGATCACGACGTCCGCCCTGGCGGCGTTGATTACGGCGTTCGTTGTTACGACGGTTTTCCGTTTCAGTAGCTTCCGGCGTCTCTTGCGGTGCTTCAACAGGTTTAACTTCCTGCTGTGGCTCCGGTGCGAACAAGCTTTTCAACCCACTCAGAAGGCGGCTGACAAACCCTGATTTCTCAGCAACAGGTGTCGCAGGCGCATTAACTGTTGCCGTTCGGGTTTTAACCGGTTCTTCGGTCACTGTTGCCTGCTCAAAGCTGGATGGAGGCGCTTCGCTTTGCAGCGCAAACGCAGCCAGAGCCGGTTGCTCAGGACGACGACGTTCAGTCGGCAACTCTTCTGAAGGTTGCAGCATTTCCGCTTCATGAATCTGTGGCAGCAAATAGCTCAGTGCAGAAATTTCTTCGCCTTTACGAACGCGAAGAACATGGTAGTGCGGAGTTTGCATCTGATCGTTAGGCACGATCACTGCACGCACACCACCCTGACGTTTCTCGATGGCATTCACCGATTCACGTTTTTCGTTCAGCAAGTAAGAAGCGATTGGCACCGGAACGATGGCATGCACTTCTTTAGTATTTTCTTTCAGTGCTTCTTCTTCGATCAAGCGCAGAATCGACAGTGACAGAGATTCGTTGTCACGGACGGTACCAGTACCTGCACAACGCGGGCAGATATGGTGCGTTGATTCACCCAATGACGGGCTGAGGCGCTGACGGGACATTTCCAGCAAACCGAAACGGGAAATGCGGCCGATTTGAATACGGGCGCGGTCCTGACGAACGGCATCACGCAGACGATTTTCTACTTCGCGCTGGTGGCGAACAGGTGTCATGTCGATGAAGTCGATAACAATCAGACCACCGAGGTCACGCAGGCGTAACTGACGGGCAATTTCATCTGCAGCTTCAAGGTTGGTGTTGAATGCGGTTTCTTCGATATCGCCGCCGCGGGTTGCACGCGCGGAGTTGATGTCGATAGCGGTCAGCGCTTCGGTGCTGTCGATAACAATAGAGCCACCGGAAGGCAGACGGACTTCGCGCTGGAAAGCGGATTCAATCTGCGATTCGATTTGGTAATGACTGAACAGCGGAATTTCGCCAACATACGGCTTAATTTTGCTGCTGAAATCAGGACGACCCAGAGCAGCAATATGTTCTTTTGCCAGCTCGAGGACTTTCGGGTTATCGATGAGGATCTCACCGATGTCCGGGCGCAGGTAATCACGAAACGCACGAACGATAACGTTGCTTTCCTGATGGATCAGGAATGGCGCAGGGCGGCCTTCAGCGGCTTTCTTGATCGCATCCCAATGCTTAAGACGGAAAGTCAGGTCCCACTGCAGAGCTTCTGCGGATTTACCGACACCGGCAGTACGCACAATCAGGCCCATGCCATCAGGCAGTTGCAGGGAAGACAAGGCTTCTTTCAGTTCAGTACGGTCATCGCCTTCAATACGGCGGGAAATACCCCCTGCGCGTGGATTGTTTGGCATCAGAACCAGATAACTACCGGCCAGACTGATAAACGTCGTCAGTGCTGCGCCTTTATTTCCACGCTCTTCTTTATCTACCTGAACAATGACTTCCTGGCCTTCGCGCAACACATCTTTGATGTTCGGGCGGCCATGGGAAGAATAATTGCTTGGGAAATATTCGCGGGAAATTTCTTTCAGAGGGAGGAAACCATGTCGTTCCGCGCCGTAATCTACGAATGCTGCTTCCAGACTTGGCTCAATGCGGGTGATTTTACCTTTGTAAATATTCGCTTTTTTCTGCTCATGGCCCGGACTTTCAATATCCAAATCATACAGCCGCTGTCCATCTACGAGGGCAACGCGCAACTCTTCTTGCTGAGTTGCGTTAATCAACATTCTTTTCATCTTAACTTACTCATTATTATTCCATTATTGACAGAGCTGCGGGCAAAATGACCTCATGACCGGATAAACCGTTGGCCCCGAGTCTTCTCGCAAATCGTCAACCTCACGGCTGTCGCTTGCATAGGGGCGCATTATTTCGGTAAGTCTGCTTTTGCTGTATTAAAGACACCAGCGTTGTGAAAGCAGCACTTTTATTAGGGGAATAGCTTCTGAATTTACGTTAACAGATCTCATTCCATTCGCCGGCCAAGCTGCAACCCGCAGCCCGCTAATTGCTTGATTTCACATTACGTCTTACGCCATTGCTGCGTTTTTGTGCGATCAGGCAAATCTATAATTCCTGCGTTTTCCCTAACTTAAGAGAAACAACGCCGAAAGTGACTTCATTATTCCATTGCAGGCACTGTGATAGCAAGGTGACTTTTCCCAAGCAGGTAAGATATTTACCTCAATGAGAGATGCGCCGCATTGTCAGAACCTGAGCTTTCTTAAAAAACAGGGGGAGTGAGAAGGTTTTCCTATGCTGTTACTGGTAAAGTAAAAGTTAAGCACATAAAAATCAGTGGCGCGAACCGTGCCGGATATTTAGAATCGCGAGCCATGAAAACTGAGAATCCAACTGTACAATTAATCCCCATTTCTGACGACGAAGCCGGTCAGCGTATCGACAACTTCTTACTTAAAATCCTTAAGGGCGTGCCGAAGAGCATGATCTATCGCATCGTGCGTAAGGGTGAAGTGCGGGTAAATAAGAAAAGAATTAAGCCGGAATATAAATTAATTGCCGGTGATGAAGTGCGTGTCCCGCCCGTTCGTGTTGCTGAACGTGATGAAGCGCCAGTTTCTGCAAAGCTGGATAAAGTCGCCGCGCTGGCGGATTGCATCTTATATGAAGACGATCATTTGCTGATCCTTAATAAACCTTCCGGCACTGCCGTACACGGCGGCAGTGGTTTAAGTTTCGGCGTGATTGAAGGCCTGCGCGCGCTGCGTCCGGATGCTCGTTTTCTGGAACTGGTTCACCGTCTGGACCGTGATACTTCCGGTGTTTTGCTGGTCGCCAAGAAACGCTCTGCACTGCGTTCCTTACATGAGCAACTGCGTGTGAAAAGCATGCAAAAGGATTATCTGGCGCTGGTCCGGGGTGAATGGCCGTCACACTGCAAAGTCGTGCAGGCGCCTTTACTGAAAAATATTCTGCAAAGCGGCGAGCGTATTGTCAGGGTTAATGCCGAAGGCAAACCTTCAGAAACGCGCTTCAAAATTGAAGAACGTTATGAGTTTGCAACTCTGGTGAAAGCCAGCCCGGTGACCGGCAGAACCCACCAGATCCGCGTACACGCATTGCATGCCGGACATCCGATTGCATTTGATGACCGTTATGGTGAGCGAGATTTCGATGCAAAACTGTCCGGAACTGGCCTCAATCGTTTATTCCTGCATGCGGCGGCGTTGCGTTTTGAGCATCCGAACACGGGGGAGACGATGCGTATTGAAGCACCGATGGATGCTAAACTGCGTAACTGTCTGAAAGTTTTACGGGGTAAAACGACAGCACGTTAAAGCACGAATAGTAAACAGAGGCGCACAGAGTGCGCCTTTTTTTTTCCTTTTATAGCAACGGATTGATGCCTTCCTGACGCAACAAGGCGAGCAGGGCAATAAGAGGCAACCCGATCAGCGTGTTCGGGTCGCGTCCTGCCAGACTGTCGAAAAGTGTGATCCCCAGTCCTTCGCATTTAAAGCTCCCGGCACAGTCATAAGGTTGTTCGCGATGCAAATAACCGGTAATTTCTTCATCAGTTAATGACCGGAAGGTCACGTCAAATGTTTCACATAAAGTCTGCGCCGTTTGTGTTTCGCCGTTATACAGGCTCAGACCGGTGTAAAACGTCACTGTCTTGCCACTGGCAGCACGCAACTGGTGGAATGCGTTATCAAACGTGTGCGGCTTGCCGGTTATTTTTCTGTCAATCACGCAGACCTGATCAGAACCGATTATCAGGTGTTCAGGATACAAAGCTGCAAGCACGCTGGCTTTGCTGTAAGCCAGACGCTGCACCAGTTCGGCGGGTTTTTCGTCCCGACCCGGCGTCTCATCAATGGCGGGTGAGGCGCAGGAAAATACCAGGCCGGCTTTATCGAGAAGGGCCTTGCGGTAAACCGATGTTGAAGCCAGAAGTAATTTTTTTTGATGTGCTGACATAATTTTTTTTCACAAAGCGTAGCGTTATTGAATCGCACATTTTAAACTGTCGGCCGCTGCGGAAGCGAATATTGGTGAAAGGTGCGGTTTTAAGGCCTTTTTCTTTGACTCTCTGTCGTTACAAAGTTAATATGCGCGCCCTATGCAAAAAGTAAAATTACCCCTGACCCTTGATGCGGTTCGCACTGCCCAGAAGCGTTTAGACTATACAGGTGTCTATACTGCTGATCAGGTTACGCGTGTTGCCCAATCAGTGGTCAGTGTGGATTCTGATATACAAACCTCTTTGTCGTTTAATATCGACAACCAGCGTCTGGCTGTGATTACCGGCCACTCCGATGTTGCTGTCACTCTGGAATGCCAGAGATGCGGTAAGACGTTTGAACATCAGGTTCACACAACATATTGTTTTAGTCCTGTCCAGAATGATGAACAGGCTGAGGCATTACCGGAAGCGTACGAGCCGATCGAAGTCGATGATTTTGGCGAAGTTGATTTGCTGGCAATGATTGAAGACGAAATTATTCTTTCACTGCCTGTCGTGCCGGTACATGAATCTGAACACTGTGAAGTGTCCGAAGCGGACATGGTATTCGGTAAACTGCCTGAAGAGGCGGAGAAACCAAATCCATTTGCCGTATTAGCGAGTTTAAAGAAAAGTACTTAAGGAGTAAGGTCCATGGCCGTACAACAGAATAAACCAACCCGTTCTAAACGTGGCATGCGTCGTTCACATGATGCTCTGACCACTTCCACTCTGTCTGTGGACAAGACTTCTGGTGAAACTCACCTGCGTCACCACATCACTGCCGACGGTTTCTACCGCGGTCGCAAGGTAATCGGCTGATATTTGTCTGCAACTTATTCACGTGATAAGTGCTGGCAAGGCGATACCTTGACTCGTCTAACCATCGCGTTAGATGTAATGGGCGGAGATTTCGGTCCTTCCGTCACAGTGCCTGCTTCATTGCAGGCACTGATCTCTAATTCTGAATTAGACCTCCTTCTGGTCGGCGATCCCGACGCAATCACACCTTTCTTAGCCAAAGCCGATCCTTCTTTAACAGAACGAATTCGGATAATTCCTGCTGAATCAGTTATAGCCAGCGATTTACGTGCGTCGCAAGCTATACGGGCCAGTAAAGGAAGCTCGATGCGTGTGGCGTTGGAACTGATCAAGAGTGGTGATGCACTGGCGTGTGTCAGTGCCGGGAATACCGGCGCACTGATGGGATTAGCCAAGCTGGTTGTCAAGCCGCTGGATGGCATTGAGCGCCCGGCGTTGATGAGCGTGCTACCTAACCAGCAACGTAGTAAAACTGTGGTGCTGGATCTGGGCGCCAACGTTGAATGCGACAGCACGATGTTGGTCCAGTTTGCCGTGATGGGGGCTGTGATGGCCGAACAGGTGGTGGGGATCACGAATCCCCGCGTTGCCTTGCTCAATATCGGCGAAGAGGAAAGCAAAGGGCTGGATAATATCCGTGAAGCCGCCGCGATTTTAAAAAATACCGCACTAATCAACTATATCGGTTATCTTGAAGGTAACGACCTTCTGACCGGTAAAACAGATGTGATGGTGTGTGACGGCTTTGTGGGTAACGTTACGCTCAAGACCATGGAAGGTGTAATAAGGATGTTTTTGTCACTGTTAAAATCCTCGGGAGAGGGTGGCAAGAAGGCCTGGTGGTTGAAATGGTTAGGTCGGATTCTGCAGAAAAAATTGCTAAAGCGTTTTAGCCATCTCAATCCCGACCAGTATAATGGCGCATGTTTGTTAGGATTACGGGGCATCGTTATTAAAAGCCACGGCGGAGCAAACCAGCGTGCGTTTGCTGTTGCTATCGAACAGGCTGTGCAGGCGGTGCAGCGGCAAGTCCCTCAGCGGATTGCCGCGCGCCTTGAAGCTGTATTACCCAAGAGTGACTGATCGTACATGTATACAAAGATTCTCGGTACGGGGAGCTATTTGCCCGTGCAAGTTCGGACTAATGCCGACTTAGAAAAAATGGTGGATACCTCCGACGAGTGGATCGTCACACGTACGGGTATTCGTGAACGTCGTATCGCTGCACCGGATGAGACTGTGGCCACAATGGGCCTGCACGCTGCTGAAAAAGCACTTGAAATGGCCAGCGTCAGCGCAAGCGACGTAGGTTTGATCATTGTTGCAACAACCTCATCTTCACATGCATTCCCGAGTTCAGCCTGCCAGGTGCAGAATATGCTCGGCATCAGGGATTGCGCAGCGTTCGATCTGGCGGCGGCATGTGCAGGTTTCACCTATGCGCTGAGCGTTGCCGATCAATACATTAAAAACGGTGCTGTAAAATACGCGCTGGTGATCGGATCTGATGTGCTATCCCGTAAACTCGATCCTGAAGATCGTGGCACGGTGATCCTCTTTGGAGATGGCGCTGGCGCAGTATTGCTGGGAGCTTCCGAAGAGCAAGGCATCATCTCCACTCACATGCATGCCGATGGTCATTACGGTAATCTGTTGACGTTGGCGTACCCTAGCCAGTCAGAACCAGAAAAACCTGCTTATGTCACTATGGCAGGTAATGAAGTCTTCAAAGTCGCGGTGACTGAGTTGGCGCACATTGTTGATGAAACCCTGACGGCAAATAATCTCGACCGCTCCGCTCTTGACTGGCTGGTGCCACATCAGGCGAACCTGCGCATCATCAGCGCAACAGCGAAAAAGCTGGGTATGGGCATGGATAAAGTCGTTGTTACGCTCGATCGTCATGGCAATACGTCGGCGGCTTCTGTGCCTGCAGCACTTGACGAAGCGGTCCGTGACGGCAGAATTCAGCGCGGGCAATTAGTGTTGCTCGAAGCATTTGGCGGTGGCTTTACCTGGGGCTCGGCGCTGGTACGTTTTTGATTTAACAGGATGATAAAAATGACAAAAATAGCGGTGGTTTTCCCTGGTCAGGGTTCTCAGACACTCGGTATGCTGGCTGATTTAGCCGCTGCGCATCCGGTGGTTGAAGAAACATTTGCCGAGGCTTCTTCGGCACTGGGGTACGATTTATGGCAGTTGGTGCAGCAGGGGCCTGCTGAAGAACTGAATAAAACCTGGCAGACGCAACCGGCATTGCTGGCCGCTTCTGTCGCCATCTGGCGCGTATGGCAGCAACAGAATGGCACTCAGCCTGTTCTGATGGCTGGCCACAGTCTGGGTGAGTATTCCGCTTTGGTTTGTGCTGGTGTACTGGATTTTAAACAGGCGATTTCTCTGGTTGAACTGCGCGGTAAGCTGATGCAGGAAGCCGTTCCGGCCGGAACTGGCGCGATGTATGCGATCATTGGTCTGGATAATGATGCCATTGCCAAAGCTTGCGAAGAATCTGCACAGGGTCAGGTTGTTTCTCCGGTGAACTTTAACTCGCCTGGTCAGGTTGTGATCGCGGGTAACAAAGAAGCCGTAGAACGCGCTGGTGCAGCATGTAAAGAAGCCGGTGCAAAACGTGCTCTGCCTCTGCCTGTCAGCGTACCTTCACATTGTGCACTGATGAAGCCAGCCGCTGAAAAGATGGCGATTGCGCTCGAAAATGTCACTTTCAGTGCGCCACAGTACTCTGTCGTGAATAACGTTGACGTGAAAGTCGAAACGTCTCCTGAAGCGATCCGCAGTGCGCTGGTACGTCAGTTGTACAGCCCGGTTCGCTGGACTGAGTCTGTCGAATACATCGCTGCACAAGGCGTAGAACAGTTATTAGAAGTGGGACCAGGTAAAGTGCTGACCGGTCTGACCAAACGTATTGTTGACACCCTGACGGCTGCCGCTGTGAATGACACGGCAAGTCTGGCAGCGGCGCTTGAACAGTAATAAGAGGATGAGTATGAGCTTCGAAGGCAAAATTGCACTGGTTACCGGTGCCAGCCGTGGTATTGGCCGCGCAATCGCAGAAAAACTGGTTGCTGGTGGCGCAAAAGTGATCGGCACTGCGACCAGCGAGAAAGGCGCAGAAGCGATCGGCGAATATTTAGGCGAAAATGGCAAAGGTATCATGCTCAATGTGGTTGATTCTGCATCTATTGAGCAAGTATTGGCGACGATTCGAGCTGAATTTGGCGAAATTGATATTTTAGTTAATAATGCCGGCATTACCCGTGATAACCTTCTCATGCGTATGAAGGATGATGAGTGGCAGGATATCCTGGATACGAACCTGACTTCAGTGTTTCGGCTGTCAAAAGCTGTCATGCGGGCTATGATGAAGAAACGGTGTGGACGGATTATTACAATTGGTTCCGTTGTTGGCACCATGGGTAACGCAGGGCAGGCGAATTACGCGGCGGCTAAAGCTGGCTTGATTGGTTTTAGTAAGTCTTTGGCACGTGAGGTCGCTTCACGTGGCATTACTGTCAACGTCGTCGCTCCTGGCTTTATTGAGACGGATATGACAAGGGCGTTGACAGATGATCAACGCGCAGGCATTTTGTCATCAGTTCCAGCCAACCGGTTGGGCGATGCCAAAGAAATTGCCAGCGCCGTTGCTTTTTTAGCCTCTGACGAGGCCAGCTACATCACGGGTGAAACATTACATGTCAATGGCGGCATGTACATGATTTAAAAATTACGAAATTATTTGCGTTTTTTGCGGTAAAAACCGCAAAATAGAGCAAATTCGTGGTTTGAACAGCCTGGATTTAGTTGCATCTTTTTCAACATTTTATACACTACGAAAACCATCGCGAAAGCGAGTTTTGATAGGAAATTTAAGAGTATGAGCACTATCGAAGAACGCGTTAAGAAAATCATCGTTGAACAGCTGGGTGTTAAACAGGAAGAAGTAGTGAATGCTGCATCTTTCGTAGACGACCTTGGCGCTGATTCTCTCGACACCGTTGAGCTGGTTATGGCTCTGGAAGAAGAGTTTGATACCGAGATCCCTGACGAAGAAGCTGAAAAAATCACTACTGTTCAGGCAGCAATTGATTTTATCAACGCTAGCCAACAGTAAGCGTACATGCTTTAAGTTTAGATAGTTAGGCGGTCATTTGACCGCCTAAGTTTTTTTTATCCCACGGTATTACTACTTTTTTCCCTCCCTGGAGGACATACGTGTCTAAGCGTCGAGTTGTAGTGACTGGACTGGGCATGCTGTCTCCTGTCGGCAATACTGTAGAGTCCACTTGGAACGCTCTCCTTGCCGGTCAGAGTGGCATCAGCCTGATCGACCATTTTGATACTAGTGCCTACGCAACGCGTTTTGCTGGCTTAGTAAAAGATTTTAACTGTGAAGACTTCATCCCGCGCAAAGATGCCCGCAAGATGGATGCCTTTATTCAGTATGGTATTACTGCCGGTATTCAGGCGATGCAAGACTCCGGGCTTGAGGTAACTGCTGAGAACGCGCCACGCATTGGTGCGGCGATCGGTTCCGGTATCGGTGGGCTTGGTCTGATCGAAGAAAACCATTCCTCATTGGTTAACGGCGGACCCCGCAAAATTAGTCCTTTCTTCGTTCCATCCACTATCGTCAACATGATTGCAGGTCATTTGAGTATCATGTTCGGGTTGCGTGGGCCGAGTATTTCTATTGCAACAGCCTGTACTTCTGGGGTGCATAATATTGGTCATGCAGCACGTATCATCGCTTATAACGATGCCGACGTGATGCTGGCAGGCGGCGCGGAAAAAGCCAGTACCCCGTTGGGCGTCGGTGGATTCGGTGCAGCACGCGCGCTTTCGACGCGCAATGACAATCCTCAGGCGGCGAGTCGTCCGTGGGATAAAGATCGTGATGGTTTCGTACTGGGTGACGGCGCAGGTATTATGGTGCTGGAAGAGTACGAACATGCCCGTAAACGCGGTGCAAAAATTTATGCTGAAATTGTCGGTTTTGGCATGAGCAGCGATGCTTACCATATGACATCACCGCCGGAAGATGGTGCGGGTGCGGCATTGGCGATGGAGAACGCGCTGCGTGACGCGGGGGTTTCTGCGGCTCAGATTGGCTACATCAACGCACACGGCACCTCGACTGCGGCGGGTGATAAAGCCGAAGCTCAGGCGGTTAAATCCGTCTTTGGTGCCGATGCGCATAAAGTTATGGTCAGCTCGACCAAGTCGATGACCGGCCATCTCTTAGGCGCAGCGGGTGCGGTGGAGTCCATTTTCACCTTGCTGGCATTACGCGACCAGGCGGTTCCGCCGACCATCAATCTGGATAATCCGGATGAAGGTTGTGATCTGGATTTCGTCCCTCACGAAGCGCGCCAGGTTAAAGATATGCAGTATTCCTTGTGCAACTCGTTCGGTTTCGGCGGTACCAATGGTTCGCTGGTATTCCGTAAGATCTGATCCCGCACAAGCTGTGTTTGTGAAGGCCCGTTAATCGGGCCTTTTTGTTGTCTGAATTAAAGTGAAGACTGAATACAACAATGCGTAAACGGGATGCGTGTTCCTGCTGGCAGCGCGTGTCAATACGATAAAGTAAGAATGCTCTCCTTGATGCGACAGACCGGCTCACGCAGGCTCTACTGTCAGAGAATCGTGACCATAAGCTCCAGAACCGGAGGAAGTAACCATGTGGATTAATGGTGTGGCGGCCGCGATGTTGTCGGCAAGTGACCGTTCAGTGCAGTTTGGCGACGGTTGCTTTACCACAGCCAGAGTGTCAGACGGCGTGATTGTGTTCCTGGCCGGGCATATTCAGCGTCTGCAACGTGCTGCGTCGGTACTGCGGATTGAAGGTGTGGACTGGATGGCTCTGGAACAGGAAATGGTTCTGGCTGCCGGACAGCAGAAAGAGGCAGTGGTTAAAGCCGTCGTGACGCGCGGGCAGGGCGGCCGAGGTTACAGCGCCGCAGGTTGCTCTGCGCCGACGCGTATTGTTTCTGCGTCTGATTATCCGGTGCATTATCACGCGTGGCGGCAACAGGGCGTGAAACTCGCGCTGAGCCCGGTAACACTGAGTAAGAACCCGTTGCTGGCAGGAATAAAACATCTTAACCGGCTGGAACAGGTAATGATCCGCATGCATCTTGACCAGACAGATGCCAATGAAGCGCTGGTGGTTGACACCTCGGGCTGCCTGGTGGAATGCTGTGCGGCAAATTTATTCTGGCGTAAGGGAAATCAGGTGTTTACTCCGGATTTATCGCAGTCCGGCGTTGATGGCCTTATGCGTCAGCACATCATCCGCGTACTTGAAGCGACATCCCCCTGGGTTGTGAACATCGTCAGTGAATCTGCGGAAACATTATCAGATGCTGACGAAATCCTGATTTGTAACGCCCTGATGCCCGTTCTGCCGGTGAATCAGGTCGATGACAAATATTACATTTCACGGCGTTTGTGCGATTTCCTGCTCCAGAGCTGTTAAGAAAAAGTGATTAAACAATGACAAACAAAAAGACCAAAATCTTCGCCCTCATTGCCCTGATTCTGTTAGGGCTGGCGACGTTTGCCTATCAAAAAGTAAAACAGTTTGCGGATCGCCCGATTAATGTCAGCAGCGAAACGATCTTTACCCTGCCCGCAGGCACGGGACGCGTGGTACTGGAAACACTGCTAATTGATAAAAAACTGATGAAGCCCAATCCCTGGTTTCCGTGGTTATTACGTTTAGAACCTGAACTGAGCGAGTTTAAAGCTGGTACTTACCGTTTTGAAAAAGGCATGACAGTACGTCAGATGCTTGAGCTGCTGAAAAGCGGTAAAGAGGCGCAATTCAGCGTTCGTTTTGTAGAGGGCTTTAAGCTCAGCGACTGGATGAAAGTTCTGGATAAATCAGAGTATCTGAAGCATGAACTCAGTGGTAAAAGTGGCGAAGACATTGCCGCCGCGCTGGGCGCAACGGACACCAAAAATCTCGAAGGCTGGCTGTATCCGGATACTTACCATTACACTGCGGGCATGACCGATTTATCTCTGCTCAAACGTGCTCACGTAAGGATGGAAAAAACGGTGGCGGATATCTGGAAAGGCCGCATGGATTCTCTGCCGTATAAAACACCTGCTGATATGGTCACCATGGCGTCGATCATTGAAAAAGAAACTGCAGTTAAAGATGAGCGCCCTGAAGTCGCTTCAGTATTTATCAACCGCCTGCGTATTGGTATGCGATTGCAAACCGATCCGACGGTGATTTACGGGATGGGTGATAAATACACTGGCAACATCACCAAGAAAGATCTGGAAACGCCGACTCCGTACAATACCTACGTGATCACCGGCCTGCCGCCGTCGCCAATTGCGATGCCGAGCGAAGCCTCACTGCAGGCCGCCGCGCATCCGGCGAAAACCCCGTATCTATACTTTGTCGCAGACGGCAAAGGCGGGCATACTTTCAGCACCAACCTTGAGAACCATAACAAGGCGGTTCGTGTGTACATAGAGGCGCTTAAGAATAAGAATGAAAAGTAACTTCATTGTGATTGAAGGCCTTGAAGGGGCAGGGAAAACTACTGCTCATGACGTGGTCGTCAATGCTCTGCGTCAGCACGGCGTGGGCGAAATCGTCTTCACCCGTGAACCGGGTGGAACGCCGCTTGCTGAGAAATTACGCGATTTATTCAAACGCGGCGTCGATGGCGAAAAACCTACCGTGAAAGCAGAAGTACTGATGCTTTATGCCGCCCGTGTTCAACTGGTCGAAACGGTAATTTTGCCTGCACTGGCGCGTGGCGCGTGGGTTGTCGGGGACCGGCATGATCTTTCTTCACAGGCCTACCAGGGCGGTGGTCGCGGGATTGATGCCAAACTGATGACCTCCTTGCGTGATACCGTCCTGGGTGATTTCCGTCCTGATTTGACGCTGTATCTTGATCTGCCTCCGGCTATCGGATTGCAACGTGCCCGTGCCCGTGGGGAACTGGATCGTATTGAGCAGGAAGCGTTGCCTTTCTTTGAGCGTACGCGTGCGCGTTATCTCGAACTTGCTGCCGGAGACAGCCGCATCAAAACCATCGATGCCTCCCAATCCATTGAGCAGGTCACCGCTTCCATTGAGCTGACGTTGAAAAACTGGTTCGATGAGCAGGTTTTACAAGGCAACGCATCATGAACTGGTATCCGTGGCTCAGTGGCCCGTACAGACAACTGGTCGGGCAATATCTGACGGGGCGTGGCCACCACGCTTTGCTGATGCATGCGGCTGCGGGGATGGGTGATGAAGCGCTGGTGTATGGTCTGAGTCGATGGTTGCTGTGCCGGCATAAGGACGGGGAAAAAAGCTGCGGAACCTGCCACAGCTGCCAGCTGATGATTGCCGGAAACCATCCTGACTGGCATATTCTCCAGCCTGAAAAGGGCAAAAACTCTCTGGGCATCGACCCGGTGCGTCAGCTTATTGAAACGCTGTACAACTATTCGCAACAGGGCGGCGCAAAAGTTGTATGGATCCCTCAGACGGAAATGCTGACCGAAGCGGCGGCCAATGCCTTGCTGAAAACGCTGGAAGAGCCGCCTGCTGGCACTTATTTCCTGCTCGGTTGCCGGGAGCCTTCAGCTTTACTGGCGACGATCCGCAGTCGCTGCTTCTACTGGCATCTGCCGGTGCCTGAAGAAACGCTGGCGGTGCACTGGATTAACCGCCAGCTCAGCGCGGATCCGGTCGCGATTAAAACCGCCCTGCGTTTGGCCAACGGCGGGCCATTATCGGCTATTGAACTGTTGCAGCCGGAGCGCTGGAAACAACGCGTGGTACTTTGCCAGCAGCTTTACGTTCAGTGCCAGCAGCAGGATATGCTTTCTCTGTTGCCTCAGCTTAATCATGAGGATGCCGCTGAACGCCTGTACTGGCTGGCGACGTTACTGCTGGATGCTGTCAAATGGCAGCAACATGCCGGGCAGTTCATCATTAATCACGATCAGCAACCGCTGATTGCTTTGCTGGCAGGTGCGCAGTCTAACGCATCTCTGCAACAGTCGGTTACGGCGTGGATGCACTGCCGTCAGCAATTGATTTCCATCGTGGGGGTAAACCGCGAACTGCTGCTGACAGAACAGCTGCTGGAATGGGAACAAATGCTTCAGGGGGCGGTTTCCTCGTCAGTTTTCAGTTCCGCGCTATCGCGCTGATATACTCTTTATCTTCAACATACCGCAACGAGTTAATTATTATGTTTTTAGTCGATTCCCACTGCCACCTCGACAGCCTGGATTACAACGCGCTGCATTCAGGCGTGGACAGTGTGCTGGAAAAAGCCCGCGAACGTGATGTGAAATTTATGCTGGCCGTCGCAACAACCCTGCCGGGCTATCGGGCAATGACGCAGCTGATTGGTGATCGCCCGGACGTGGCATTTTCCTGCGGTGTTCATCCGCTGAATATCGACGATGGTTACGATTTCAACGAGCTGCGTCAGCTTGCCGCCAGCCCGAAAGTGGTGGCGATGGGGGAAACCGGTCTGGATTATTTTTATCAGAAAGAAGCGCATCAGCTGAAACTGCAGCAGGACTCTTTCCGCGAGCACATCCGTATTGGCCGCGAGCTGAACAAACCGGTGATCGTCCATACCCGTGATGCCCGCCAGGATACGCTGGATATTCTCAAAGAAGAGAAAGCAGGGGAGTGCGGTGGTGTACTCCATTGCTTCACCGAGGATTTGCCGACCGCAAAATTCCTGCTCGATTTGGGTTTTTATATCTCTTTCTCCGGAATTGTGACTTTCCGTAATGCCGATACGCTGCGTGAAGTGGCACGTTACGTCCCGCTGGATCGTCTGCTGGTAGAAACTGATTCGCCATACCTGGCACCGGTTCCGCATCGCGGAAAGGAAAACCAGCCTGCTTATGTGCGTGACGTTGCCGACTACATGGCAGTGCTCAAAGGCGTGAGCGTGGAACAACTTGCCGAAGCCACGACAGCCAACTTTTCACGATTATTTCACATCGATTCTTCTTCCCTGATGTCACTTTAGGCCAGGTCATATTCTCTGTATTTATTTTTCACCTCGTAATTAATCCTCTGAATGAGGTATTTTGGCACCGTTTTAGGCGGTGTCAGGGGGCTTTTATTCGGATTTTATGTTGATAAATGGTGGCTTTTAAGACGCTCTTACTGCATTTTTCAGAAAAACGTGACTGCCATCAAACATTAACAAAGGGAATTATTTTACCCTGCGTAAAAATTAAAAGGGGTGCTCAGACACCCGACAGCAAAAGGTTCGCAACACTTTTGCAAAGCGGTTAGTTATCAGGCTAAACCGCAATAAGTATCAAAAAGAATCATTACTCAGGAGCACAATCAATTATGTTTAAGAACGCGTTTGCAAACCTTCAAAAGGTCGGTAAATCGCTAATGCTGCCAGTATCCGTACTGCCAATCGCAGGTATCCTGCTTGGCGTCGGTTCTGCAAACTTTAGCTGGCTGCCACTGATCGTTTCTCATGTTATGGCTGAAGCCGGTGGTTCAGTCTTCGCTAATATGCCTTTGATCTTTGCTATTGGTGTTGCCTTAGGCTTCACTAACAACGACGGTGTTTCTGCACTGGCGTCCGTTGTGGCATATGGCATCATGGTGAAAACCATGGCGGTTGTGGCTCCACTGGTTCTGCATTTGCCCGCTGAAGAAATTGCAGCCAAGCATCTGGCCGATACCGGCGTACTGGGTGGTATCATCTCCGGTGCGATTGCGGCTTACATGTTCAACCGTTTCTATCGTATCAAGTTGCCAGAATATCTGGGCTTCTTCGCCGGTAAACGTTTTGTTCCGATCATCTCTGGTCTGGCTGCGATTATCCTGGGTGTGGTTCTGTCCTTCATCTGGCCGCCAATCGGTACAGGTATCCAGACCTTCTCACAATGGGCGGCTTACCAGAACCCGGTCGTGGCATTCGGTATCTACGGTGTGGTAGAACGTGCACTTGTTCCGTTTGGTCTGCACCATATCTGGAACGTTCCATTCCAGATGCAAATCGGTGAGTACGTGAACTCTGCAGGTCAGGTGTTCCACGGCGATATCCCACGTTATATGGCCGGTGACCCAACTGCAGGTAAACTGTCAGGTGGCTTCCTGTTCAAAATGTACGGTCTGCCAGCCGCTGCGGTTGCTATCTGGCATTCAGCGAAACCTGAAAATCGTGCAAAAGTCGGCGGCATCATGATTTCCGCTGCCCTGACTGCGTTCCTGACCGGTATCACTGAGCCAATCGAATTCTCCTTCATGTTCGTTGCGCCGATCCTGTACGTGATCCACGCGATTCTGGCCGGTCTGGCATTCCCAATCTGTATCCTGTTGGGTATGCGTGACGGCACCAGCTTCTCGCACGGCCTGATTGACTTCATCGTTCTGAGTGGTAACAGCAGCAAAATCTGGCTGTTCCCAATCGTAGGTGCGGTGTATGCGGTTGTTTACTACAGCATCTTCCGTTTCCTGATTGCGAAGCTGGATCTGAAAACACCTGGTCGTGAAGACTCTACCAGCGAAACCACCGCGCAGGGCGGTTCTGAAATGTCCGCCTCTCTGGTTCAGGCTTTCGGCGGCAAAGACAACATCACTAACCTTGATGCCTGTATTACCCGTCTGCGCGTCAGCGTAGCGGACGTCTCCAAAGTCGATCAGGCTGGCCTGAAAAAACTGGGTGCGGCAGGTGTTGTGGTTGCAGGTTCTGGTGTTCAGGCGATTTTCGGTACCAAGTCTGACAACCTGAAAACCGATATGGACGAGTACATGCGTAGCCATTAATGGTGAGCAATGTCTGGTTCTGAGAAAGGAGGCTTCGGCCTCCTTTTTTTATGTCTGCGATTCAGCGGAGCACTGGCTGACGCTTTCTGCGTCAATTAAGCATCAAAAAGCGTAATCAGGTTGAAAGGAATGGAAATTCTAACCCATACTGCGTACAACGCTTTTTACTTTGTTAAGGACAGTTAAGATGGCCGAAGAGACAATTTTCAGCAAAATCATTCGTCGTGAAATCCCTGCCGACGTGGTTTATCAGGACGAACTTGTCACTGCGTTTCGCGACATTTCTCCTCAGGCACCCAGCCATATTTTGATTATCCCGAATGTTCTGATCCCGACAATGAATGACGTCGATGCGACGCATGAAGCAGCGCTGGGCAGAATGATGACGGTGGCCGCGAAAATTGCCGAACAGGAAGGCATCGCCGAAAGCGGTTACCGCCTGATCGTCAACTGCAACCGTGATGCTGGTCAGGAGGTTTATCACATCCATATGCATCTGGTCGGTGGCCGTGCACTGGGTCCATTGCTGTCACATCAGTAAGGGTAAACATGCGTTTTTTGATGGCGTTATTGCCAGTGATTTTGTTGATAGGTTGTAGCAGCAAGCCCACTATTGCGCTGAATAATCAACAAAGAGTGGTAATGGAATCCCCCGTTCTGACGGCGGGCATAATCCCAGGTTCGCCATCCGTATCTGATTCCGGCGGGCAGAAAAAAGCCACAACCACGTTGGATAACAACCAGCCACACTCTGTCACCCTGCATTATCGTTACTATTGGTATGATAAACAGGGGCTGGATTTATTCCCGGTCGCCGAGGCCAGGACCATTACTGTTCCGGCGAACAGCAGCGTGGACGTCAGTTCCCTGAACGGCAATCTTGATGCGTACAGTGTGCGTATTTACCTTTATCTCTAATTTTTTGCACGGAGAAGGTTGATGAAAAAGTATTTCCTCATTGTGGCAATGGCCGCATTGATCCTTGGCGGTTGTACGTTGCCAAACCAGCAGCAAAACCAGCCACAGCAGCCTGAGCAACCGCAGCAGCCACAGCAACCGTTGCCACAGGTTAACCCGCCGGTTCCGGAGCAACCGCAGGTCCAGCCAGTTCCACAGCCGCCTAAATTTGCCAATATTGACTGGACCGCAACCGTTGAGCCAATGCTTGCGAAAATGCTGAAATCCGGTGGTGTGCAGCCGGGCAGCGTTCTGCTGGTGGATGGAGTGAAAAACAGCACCAACGGTTCCCTGCAAATGGCAAAAGCCACCGATGCGTTGCGCAATGCACTGGCCAACAACACGACCTTCCAGGTGGTACCTGCCGAGCAACTGGCTTCGGCCAAACAGTCTCTGGGATTATCGCCGGATGACAGTCTGGCTTCGGTCAGTAAGGCCATCGGCCTGGCAAACATCGTAAAAGCGCAGTACGTGCTTTACAGTACCGTGAGTGGTGATGTGAAAGCGCCGACCATGTCGATGCGTCTGATTACCGCACCGAGTGGTGAAATCATCTGGTCAGGCCGCGGTGCAGTTCAGAATTAACGCTGAGCTTCTGCAGCACGAACTCCGGCAACTGATTGAACAACATTATCCGGCGGTGAAAACCGCCGGTTTTCGTTTATTACCGGTTGCCGGGCTGACCGGCGAAAGCTGGAAAATCAGCTCGTCTGCCGGCGAGTTTCTGGCACGACATCAGTCTGTACAGCGGCAAGCTTTGGGCGCTGACCGGCAACGTGAATCTGTGATTTTGCGGCATATCGCGCGGCACAAATTAGGCCCTTGTGTCAGACTTTATTCGCCGCCGTGGCTGATAGTCGACTGGATAGACGGAACCCCGTTGCAAGATCAGGTACTCGCCGCCGTTTCAGGCCAGAAAGCCTTGTGCCAGCGTCTGGTGCAGTTACACCGGTTGCCACTATCAGGCTACCGGCTGGATTTACAGCAGCAATTTGCCCGCTACTGGCAACATATTGACCGGCGCAGGCTGACGCCGCACTGGCTGCGTTTGCACCGCAAAATGTTGTCGCAGGATCCGCCGTCACCGCTGAAACTGGCGCTGGTACATATGGATATTCACGCCGGTAATGTGCTTAGTACGCCAGACGGGCTGCGACTGATTGACTGGGAATATGCGGCGAATGCGGACATTGCGCTGGAGCTGGCGGCGATTATTCGCGGCAACGACTGGAACGCGCAGCAGCAAAATGCGTTCATCGGCGAATACGTTGATGCTGGCGGCTATCAGGAAATATCTCTTTTGCAGCAGCGGGTTAACCGCTGGATCCCCTGGGTCGATTACCTGATGCTGATGTGGTTCGAAGTGCGCTGGCAGCAGACCGGCGAGAGTAAATATCTTGAATGGGTGCGCCCGTTGCACCCGTGATAATCGTCTGAAAAATGAAAAGGAGCGTCCATTTTGTTGGGACCTGTAATGCTGGATGTCGCTGGCTACGCGCTGGATGCCGAAGAACGTGAAATTTTGCAGCACCCGCTGGTGGGCGGGCTGATTTTATTCACCCGAAATTATCATGATGTCGATCAGTTGCATGAACTGATCCGCCAGATCCGCGCCGCGTCGCACGACAGGCTGGTGCTGGCTGTAGATCAGGAAGGCGGGCGCGTACAGCGCTTCCGCGAAAGTTTTACCCGTCTGCCTGCCGCGCAATCTTTTGCGGCGCTCAATGAACCGCACGAAGCGGGGCGTCTGGCGCAGGAAAGCGGCTGGCTGATGGCGTCGGAAATGATTGTGATGGATATCGACATCAGCTTCGCGCCAGTGCTGGATATCGGACATATCAGCGCAGCTATCGGCGAACGTTCGTTCCATGCAGAACCCCGGAAAGCGCTTGAAATGGCTGAGCAGTATATTCTCGGTATGCATTCCGCTGGCATGAAAACCACCGGTAAGCATTTTCCGGGGCACGGTGCCGTCAGCGCGGATTCCCATAAAGAAACGCCACACGACGATCGCCCGCTGGAAGTTATCCGCCAGCACGACATGGCTATCTTCCGTCAGCTCAACGAACGTAAATTACTGGATGCCGTGATGCCGGCGCACGTGATTTATACTCAGGCCGATCCACGTCCGGCCAGCGGTTCGCCATACTGGTTGCAGGAAATTTTGCGCAAAGAGCTGAATTTCAACGGCGTGATCTTCTCCGATGATATCTCAATGGAAGGTGCGGCAATCATGGGGTCTTATCCCGAACGCGCGCAGGCCTCTCTGGATGCGGGTTGCGACATGATCCTAGCCTGTAACAACCGGCAGGGCGCTGTCAGCGTGCTGGATAACCTGTCTCCGGTCAACGCTGAGCGCGTTGCACAGTTGTATCATCGCGGACTGTATAGTGGAAAACAGGCCCGTCAGGACCTGCAAAATTCGAGATGCTGGAAAGAGGCAAACCGTGATCTGACCACACTCGACGCCCGCTGGCAGGAACATAAACAGGCTGCCCTGTAACGTTTTTCCGACCACGTGAAGGGTTCAACGCACATTCAGGATGAGGTAAACGATGATTATCTATTTGCATGGCTTCGATTCAACCAGTCCCGGTAATCACGAGAAAGTGTTGCAGTTACAGTTCATTGATCCGGACGTGCGCTTCATCAGTTACAGCACGCTGCACCCGCGTCATGACATGCAACATCTGCTAAAAGAAGTGGATAAAGTGCTGCAGGAAACGACGGACAAGAATGCGCTGATTTGCGGCGTCGGACTTGGCGGATTCTGGGCTGAACGCATCGGTTTCCTGTGCGGGATCCGCCAGGTGATGTTCAATCCGAATTTGTCACCGCAGGATAATATGACCGGGAAAATCGACCGCCCGGAAGAGTATGAAGATATCGCCACCAAGTGCATCAGCGATTTCCGCGAGAAAAACCGCGACCGCTGTCTGGTGATTTTATCCCGTGAAGATGGCGTGCTCGACAGCAGCAAAACGGCTGAGAAATTGCATCACTATTATCCGGTTGAATGGGACGAGCATCAGAGCCATAAATTCAAAGATATCTCGACGCATCTGCAACGCATTAAAGCGTTCAAAAATATCGTCTGATTTAACATTTCGTTTCTGAAATCGCTAAAACCACTGCCTTTGCGCAGTGGTTTTTTATTTGTGACATTCCCGCTTCAGAATTCGTTTTCATGGCAGATCCGCGTCTAACTTGCTGATTTAAAGATGTCAAAATGCGTGCCATTTTCCTAAGTCAAATTAGCCAAATGAATTTAAATTGACCTATATCAATTTTGGTATGACCAAATCACCACGCGTGATATCCTCCGTCTCAGATACCGATTTAACTTAAGCAACCCTATGTTATATAAGGATTATATTTTTACTCTTATATAACAATTGGTTCACATTTGAGGGGGTCATTTTGACATCACCAATGAAGAAAATTGTGATTATCGGCGGTGGCGCCGGCGGTCTGGAACTGGCGACCAGCCTGGGCCATAAACTTGGCCGCAACAAAAAAGCGGAGATCATTCTGGTCGACCGTAACCACAGCCATTTATGGAAACCCCTGTTGCACGAAGTGGCGACCGGCAGTCTGGATGACGGCGTGGATGCGCTGAGCTATCTGGCTCATGCCCGCAACCA
Organism: Rahnella sp. WP5; assembly: GCF_000745615.1. Lineage (NCBI taxonomy): Bacteria > Pseudomonadati > Pseudomonadota > Gammaproteobacteria > Enterobacterales > Yersiniaceae > Rahnella > Rahnella sp. WP5. The sequence goes on from NZ_KN050721.1 coordinate 668,665, forward strand.
CGGTTTCACCTTCCAGATTGGCTCACTGACCGATATCGACCGTGAAAATCAGACCATCAAACTGGCTGAAATCTGTGACGAGAACGGCGAAATGCTGGTGCCGGTACGGGATATTGCGTACGACACCCTGGTGATGGCGCTGGGCAGCACGTCTAACGATTTCGGTACACCGGGCGTCAAAGACCACTGCATCTTCCTGGATAACCCGCATCAGGCGCACCGTTTCCATAACGAAATGCTGAACCTGTTCCTCAAATTCTCTGCCAGTGCAGACAAGCAGAAGAAAGTGAACATTGCGATTGTTGGCGGCGGGGCGACGGGTGTCGAGCTGTCTGCCGAGCTGCATAATGCGGTAAAACAACTGCACAGCTACGGTTTCGAAGGGCTGGACAGTGAAGCGCTGAACGTCACGCTGGTGGAAGCCGGTGAACGTATTCTGCCTGCGCTGCCACCGCGTATTTCTGCTGCGGCGCATAACGAGCTGACTAAACTGGGCGTACGCGTTCTGACGCAAACCATGGTGACCAGCGCGGATAAGAACGGTCTGAACACCAAGTCCGGCGAATTCATTGACGCCGATCTGATGGTCTGGGCGGCGGGGATTAAAGCCCCTGATTTCATGAAAGACATCGCGGGTCTGGAAACCAACCGTATCAATCAGCTTGTGGTGGAACCGACGCTGCAGACCACGCGTGACCCGAACATCTATGCGATTGGCGACTGCGCTTCCTGTCCGCAGCCATCCGGCGGTTTCGTGCCACCGCGTGCGCAGTCAGCGCATCAGATGGCCTCCCGTTGTTTTGCCAACATCATGGCGCAGCGTAAGGGGCAAAGCCTGAAACCTTACGTCTATAAAGACCACGGTTCACTGGTTTCCCTTTCACGCTTCAGTACTGTCGGCAGCCTGATGGGTAACCTGATGCGCGGTTCTATGATGGTCGAAGGCCGTCTGGCGAGACTGGTTTATATCTCGCTGTACCGTATGCACCAGATTGCATTGCACGGTTACATCAAAACCGGTCTGATGATGCTGGTCGGCGGCATTAACCGGGTGATCCGCCCGCGTCTTAAACTACACTGATACCTGTTCGCTGATATTTTTTTCAACGTCAGCTGAATCGTTTCATAGCCTAAAGCCTGTTTCTGACAGGCTTTTTCTTATCTGCATGAATACCCCTGTGAACAGCATAAGATCCCGCCACGATGAGGTTGTCTGCTAAGAATTCTCCGAAACAGGGGGATGCACCGGTGGTTTATCTCACTTACAGATTTCGTCTTATTGTTTGCTTACGTTTAGGTGTGCAGACTTAACAATAAGTTTACAAGAACAGATGGTCACAGACGGCGATTCACGCACGCCGAACCTCAGATGTGAAGCTGTCCGCTGAGGGACCCCGGTAACGGAGTCATTGCGTGGTAACATTTGCGGAGGAAGTCCTGTGAACAAGTCAATGTTAGCTGGGGTCGGTATTGGTGTGGCTGCGGCGTTGGGCATTGCTGGCGTTGCAAGCATGAATGTTTTTTCATCTGGCCCGGAGTACGCGCAGGTTGTCAGCGCGACGCCAATCAAAGAAACCACGAAAATCCCGCGTCAGGAATGTCGGAATGTGACGGTCACTCACCGGCGTCCTGTACAGGATGAACATCAGATTGCTGGCTCCGTGCTCGGTGCAGTCGCCGGTGGCGTACTGGGGCACCAGTTTGGTGGCGGCCGCGGACGTGATGTTGCGACGGTAGCGGGTGCATTGGGCGGTGGCTATGCGGGTAACCGCGTGCAGAGCAGCATGCAGGAAAACGACACCTACACCACGCAACAGCAGCGCTGTAAAACCGTGTATGACAAAGAAGATAAAACGCTCGGTTATGATGTGACCTATAAAATAGGCGATCAGCAAGGGAAAGTTCGTATGGACCACGATCCGGGCACACAAATTCCGCTGGATAAAAGCGGTCAGTTGCAACTTACCCGTTCATAATCAAGCGGGAAGTGTGGAAAATAAAAAGCCTGAGGTGAAAACCTCAGGCTTTTTTAACGCATGAAGATCAGATTCAGATCAGATGCTCAGTAAACTCACTCAGCATGTCGCCGACAAACTTCAGGCGTTTCGGGCGATCTGTCAGGTCTAACACAAACTTCAGTTTTGTCGGGCCGTCGAGACGGTAAACCTGTGGCTGTTTCTGTAACAGACCAATCAGGAAGCCCGGATCCACACGGTTCTTATCGCCAAACTCAATGAATCCGCCGCGCTCATTGCCTTCAATACGCCGGATACCGAGTTCTTTGGCTTTCAGGCGCAGCACGGCAATCAGCAACAGATTGCGCGCACCGTCCGGCAGTGTGCCAAAACGGTCGATCAGCTCAACGCGGAGTTCATCCAGTTCGCCTTCGGTTTTCGCACTGGCGATACGTTTATACAATGACAGGCGCGTATTCACATCAGGAATGAAATCCTCCGGCAGCAGCGCAGGCATGCGCATTTCAACTTCGGTCTGGCTGGTGGTTAAATCCTCCAGCGATGGCTCGCGGCCTTCTTTCAACGCTTCGACGGCGTTTTCCAGCAACTCCATATACAGCGAGAAACCGATACTGGTCATCTGGCCGCTCTGGCCTTCGCCGAGCAGTTCGCCAGCACCGCGGATTTCAAGGTCGTGCGTCGCCAGCGCAAAACCGGCACCCAGGTCTTCCAGCGAGGCAATGGCCTCCAGACGTTTATGTGCATCGGCCGACATGGCTTTCGGTGGTGGCGTCAGCAGATACGCATAGGCCTGATGGTGTGACCGCCCTACGCGGCCACGCAACTGATGCAACTGCGCCAGACCAAAGTGGTCGGCGCGCTCAATAATGATTGTGTTCGCCGTCGGGATATCGATACCGGTTTCGATAATGGTGGTACACACCAGCACGTTGAAACGCTGGTGATGGAAATCATTCATCACACGCTCGAGGTCGCGTTCACGCATCTGACCGTGGCCGATGGCAATGCGCGCTTCCGGCACGAGTTCGGCCAGCCGCTGCGAGGCTTTCTCGATATTCTCGACATCGTTGTAGAGATAATAAACCTGCCCGCCGCGCAGAATTTCACGCAGGATTGCCTCACGCACGACCAGACTGTCGTACTCGCGCACAAAGGTTTTCACCGCCATACGACGTGCAGGCGGTGTGGCAATAATCGACAGGTCGCGCATGCCGCTCATGGCCATGTTCAGCGTCCGCGGGATAGGCGTTGCGGTCAGGGTAAGAATATCTACGTCTGCACGCATCGCTTTGATGCGCTCTTTATGACGTACACCGAAACGGTGCTCTTCATCGACAATCAGCAGTCCCAGATCTTTCCAGCGCAGGTCGGTTTGCAGCAGTTTGTGTGTGCCGATAATAATATCGACTTTGCCTTCAACCGCATCTTCCAGCACGACGTTTTGTTCTTTGGCGCTGCGGAAACGCGACATCATTTCGATGCGCACTGGCCAGCTGGCGAAGCGGTCGCGGAAGTTATCGAAGTGCTGTTGTGCCAGCAGGGTGGTCGGTACCAGAACGGCCACCTGCTTATTGTTGGAAACGGCGAGGAAGGCTGCGCGCATCGCCACTTCGGTTTTACCGAAACCGACGTCGCCGCATACCAGCCGGTCCATCGCCAGCGGTTGGGTCATGTCAGTCAGTACGGCGTTAATGGCCTGTGCCTGATCCGGCGTGGTTTCAAACGGGAAAGCCTGACAGAACAGCTGATACTGTGCTTTGTCGTGCTTAAACGCGAAACCACTTTTGGCTTCGCGCTGGGCGTAGATATCCAGCAGTTCCGCAGCGACATCGCGCACTTTCTCGGCCGCTTTCTGCCGCGCTTTTGACCAGGCTTCACCACCGAGTTTATGCAGCGGCGCGCTCTCATCCGCGCCACCGGCATAGCGGCTGATGAGATGCAGCGATGATACCGGCACATACAGTTTGTCTTCACCGGCGTAGGTCAGTATCAGGTATTCGGCAGTGATGCCGCCGGTTTCAAGCGTTGTCAGCCCGAGATAACGGCCCACGCCGTGTTCGACATGCACTACCGGCTGGCCGGGACGCAGTTCGGCGAGATTACGGATCAGTGTATCGGTGTTGATCGACCGGCGGCTGTCCTGACGGCGACGCGCCACGCGTTCACCAAGCAGATCGCTTTCACAGATCAGCGCCAGCTGTTTATCCGCATCCAGAAAACCACGTTCGCACGCGCCGATCATGATGTAACGACCGGCGATATCAGCTTCTTCAATCCGGGTGATAAGCGTCGGCATCAGCTTGATGCGTGCCAGCAAATCCTGAAGCGTTTCGCGGCGGCCTTCACTTTCTACGGAGAATACCAGGCTGCCGGCAAAGGATTCATTAAAGCGACGCAGGTTATCCATCGGCGCTTTGTTCTGCGGCTGAACGGATAAATCTGGCAGCTTTTCGTAACTCAGATTGGTATTGGCGGCTTTCTTCGGCAGCGAATCAGTACGCAGCTGAACACGTGGCCAGGCTTTCAGCTCGGTAAACAGCGACTCCACACGCAGCCAGAGATTTTCCGGCTCGAGCAGCGGACGCATCGGATCGACACGGCGGCTTTCGTAACGCTGGCAGGCGTCCTGCCAGAAGCGCTCAGCGGCGGCTTCGAGATCGCCGGTATTCAATACCAGCGTGTTTTCCGGCAGATAGCTGAACAGCGTGGTCAGCGGCTGACTGAAAAACAACGGCTGCCAGTATTCGATACCGGCGGGGAAGGTCCCTTTACTGACCTGCTGATAAACGTGTTCGGCATCGCGACGTACTTCGAACTTCTCGCGCCATTGGCTGCGGAACAGTTCAATGGCATTTTTATCGGTTGGAAATTCGTGCGCGGGTAGCAGATTGATATGTTCCACTTCACTCAGCGTGCGCTGGGTATCCACATCGAAAATGCGCAGGCTGTCGATTTCATCATCAAAGAAATCAATGCGATAAGGTTCTTCGCTGCCCATCGGATACAAATCAAGCAGAGCGCCACGGGTGGCAAACTCGCCGTGCTCCATCACCTGATCTACGCTGCGATAACCGGCCTGTTCCAGCTGTGCACGCAATTTATCGCGCGAAAGCTGCTGACCTTTCTTCATCACCAGCGCGTGACCGTGCAGGAATTCGTGCGGGCAGACGCGTTGCATCAGTGTATTCACCGGCAGAATAATGATGCCGCGTTCCATAGTAGGAAGCTGATACAAACTGGAAAGGCGTGAAGAAATAATTTCCTGATGTGGAGAAAAACTGTCGTAAGGTAGCGTTTCCCAGTCCGCAATACTCAGGACTTTGTTGTCAGTAAACTGTTGAATTTCATCGCGCAGGCGCAGGGCATTTTGCATATCAGGCGCAATCAGCAGGATCGGGCCTGTATGGCGTTCACTGATTTGGGCGCATTCCAGCGCGCAGGCGGAGCCTGTAAGCTGGCCTAACAGGCGGTTGTCGCCCGGGCGTTCAGGCAACGAATAACGATAATCTTGAGACATAGGCTGTGTTGAGTTCTCGTTTTGGCGGCTGTCGGAGGCCAATTAGCAGACCGTATCTTGCTTTGCAGGGGTAATCGGGGTCAACCCGTTGTCTGTATAAAAGGGTCAACGGCGTCACAAAGTTAAACCGATTACTTTGGGTTAATGGTTCCATAAAGCGGTGCTAGCCTTTATTATCCTTGATCACTTTAGTCTGCGCCACGCACTTATTTGCGGCCAAGCACTTAAAACGGATGTTATGTATCAACCTGTCGCGTTATTTATAGGTCTGCGCTACATGCGCGGGCGTGCTTCGGACCGCTTCGGGCGGTTTGTCTCCTGGTTATCCACCATTGGTATCACTCTCGGCGTGATGGCGCTGGTGACCGTGCTGTCAGTGATGAACGGTTTTGAGAAAGATCTGGAAGGTAACATCCTGGGTCTGATGCCTCAGGCGTTAATCACCACGCCGGGCGGATCCCTCGACCCTCAGAAAATCACCCATCAACAGGTGTCGGCGCTGAAAAGTGTTAACCGCGCTGTACCGCTGACCACCGGCGATGTCGTGCTGCAAAGCCCAGGCAGCGTCGCGGTGGGCGTGATGCTTGGTGTCGATCCTGACCAGAAAGACCCGCTGGCGAAATACTTAATTGGGGTTGCCCAGCAGGAACTTCAACCCGGTAAATACAACGTTATTCTTGGCGATCAGCTGGCGCAGCAGTTAAAAGTGCGCCGTGGCGATCAACTGCGTCTGATGGTCACCAGTGTCAGCCAGTTCACGCCAGTCGGCCGCGTCCCGAGCCAGCGTTTGTTCAACGTTATCGGCACTTTCTCCGCCAACAGCGAAGTGGATGGTTACCAGATGCTGGTGAACATTCAGGACGCCTCACGCCTGATGCTGTATCCGAAAGGCAATGTCACCGGCTGGCGTTTGTTCCTCGACAAACCGCTGGACGTCGACAGTCTGAGTACGCAAAAACTGCCTGACGGTGCCAGCTGGAAAGACTGGCGTGAACGCCGCGGCGAATTGTTCCAGGCGGTGCGCATGGAGAAAAATATGATGGGGCTGTTGCTGAGCCTGATCGTCGCCGTCGCCGCGTTTAACATTATTACGTCACTGGGTTTACTGGTGATGGAGAAGCAAGCCGAAGTGGCCATTTTGCAAACACAGGGCTTAAGCCGTCGCCAGATTATGGCGCTGTTTATGGTGCAGGGCGCCAGTGCCGGTGTGATCGGCGCGTTGCTCGGTGCCGTGCTCGGCGTGGTGCTGGCCACCCAACTGAATACAATTATGCCAGCTATCGGGCTGATGCTCGACGGCGCGTCGCTGCCGGTCGATATTGAACCGGTTCAGGTCGTGGTCATTGCGCTGGTCGCCATGGCAATCGCCTTATTATCTACGCTTTATCCTTCCTGGCGCGCTGCTGCCACCCATCCCGCAGAGGCTTTACGTTATGAGTAATTCTTTATTATTGCAGTGTGAAAACCTCTGTAAGACTTATCAGGAAGGTAAAATGCACACCGACGTGCTGCGTGACGTGAGCTTCGCCATGCAGCCGGGTGAGATGATGGCGATTGTCGGCACCTCCGGTTCCGGCAAAAGTACTTTACTGCATTTGCTGGGCGGACTCGATTCCCCGACGTCCGGCGAAGTGATTTTCAAAGGCCAGTCTCTGAATGCGATGTCTTCATCGGCGAAATCTGAATTGCGTAACCGCGAGCTGGGCTTCATCTATCAGTTCCACCATTTGCTGCCGGATTTCACCGCGCTGGAAAACGTCGCGATGCCGCTGCTGATTGGCAAAAAGAAATCTGCCGAAGTGCAGGAACGCGCGCTGGCGATGCTCGAAGCGGTGGGACTGCAACATCGCAGCAATCACCGTCCTTCCGAGCTTTCCGGTGGTGAACGTCAGCGAGTGGCAATTGCCCGTGCGCTGGTGAATAATCCTTCGCTGGTGCTGGCCGATGAACCGACCGGTAATCTCGATCAGCGCAATGCCGACAGCATTTTCGAATTGCTCGGCGAACTGAATGTGCGTCAGGGCACGGCGTTTCTGGTGGTGACGCATGATCTGCAACTGGCGAACCGTCTGACGCGTCAGCTGGAAATGCGTGACGGCAAGTTGCAGCAGGAATCGATGTTGCTGGGAGCGAAGTAATGTCTGGCATTCCTTTTTCATTATTGATTGGCCTGCGGTTCAGCCGTGGACGCCGTCGCAGCGGCATGGTGTCGCTGATTTCGGTGATTTCAACGTTAGGCATTGCACTGGGTGTGGCGGTGCTGATCGTTGGCCTCAGCGCCATGAATGGTTTTGAACGTGAGCTGAAAGAACGCGTACTGGCGGTCGTACCGCACGGCGAAATCCGCCCGGTCAATCAGCCGTTCAACAACTGGCAGGGCGTGCTGGATCGGGTGGAAAAAGTGCCGGGTATTGTGGCGGCTGCACCCTATATCCAGTTCAACGGCCTGATTGAGCACGGCGCCAAACTGCGCGCCATCCAGCTGAAAGGTGTTGATCCACAGAGTGAACCGCGAGTCAGTGCCGCGCCGAAATTCGTGCAGAATAATGCCTGGCAGAATTTTAAAGCCGGTCAGCAACAGCTGATCCTCGGCAAAGGTGTCGCGGATGCGGTGGGCGTGAAGCAGGGCGACTGGGTGACCGTGATGATCCCGAACAGCGACCCGGAAATGAAGCTGTTGCAGCCAAAACGTATTCGCCTGCAGGTTGCCGGTATTTTGCAGCTCAGCGGACAACTTGATCACAGCCTTGGCATGGTGCCTCTGGCCGATGCCCAGCAATATCAGGATATGGGCAGCAGCGTGACCGGTATTGATATCAAAGTGAACGATGTCTTTGCCGCACAGAAACTGGTGCACGACGCTGGTGAAGTGACTCAGGCTTACGTTTATATCAGCAGCTGGATCGGAACTTATGGCTATATGTACCGCGATATCCAGATGGTGCGCGCTATCATGTATATGGCGATGGTGCTGGTGATTGGTGTGGCCTGCTTCAATATCGTTTCAACGCTGGTGATGGCGGTGAAAGATAAAAGCAGCGATATTGCGATTTTGCGCACACTGGGTGCGAAAGACGGACTTATCCGCGCAGTCTTCATCTGGTACGGTTTACTGGCGGGGCTGGTCGGTAGCGTTGCAGGTGTAGTGATCGGCGTGATTGCGGCCTTCCAGCTGACTAACATCGTCAATGCATTGCAAAAACTGACCGGTCACCAGTTCCTGTCGGGCGATATTTATTTCATCGACTTCCTGCCTTCTGAAGTTCACTGGCTGGATGTCGCAGGGGTGCTGGTAACCGCCCTGGTGCTGAGTTTGCTGGCAAGCTGGTATCCGGCGCGGCGTGCGAGCCGTATCGATCCTGCCCGCGTACTCAGTGGCGGTCAGTAATCCATTTTTAAATGAAGTCTTAATCAGACACAGAGAGTAAGGAGCACTTCATGCGCACACGTCATCGTCTGTGTCGGTTTCGCAAAAATAAGCGCATTCGCCATCAGCGGTTCCGGTCGAATATTTTCCACCGTGACTCGATGGCGGCTGCGTCGTTGAAGAAGCCGTTTGTCGTGGTGCTGACCGGCGCAGGGATTTCCGCCGAGTCTGGCATTCGTACTTTCCGCGCCGCTGACGGTTTGTGGGAAGAACATCATGTTGAGGATGTGGCGACGCCCGAAGGCTATCGCCGTGATCCTGAACTGGTACAGCGTTTTTATAATGAGCGCCGCCGTCAGTTGCAGGCAGAAGATCTCAAACCGAATGCTGCACATTACGCGCTGGCCACGCTGGAAGAGGCGCTCGGTGAGAACTTCCTGCTGGTTACGCAAAATATCGATAACCTGCACGAGCGCGCGGGCAGCTTACGCGTCATTCATATGCACGGCGAATTGCTAAAAGTGCGCTGTACACAATCGGGTCAGGTGCTGGACTGGCCGGGCGACCTGAGTGTGGATGACCGCTGTCACTGCTGCCAGTTCCCGGCAGCGCTGCGTCCGCACATTGTCTGGTTCGGTGAAATGCCGTTTGGCATGGATGAGATTTACGATGCGCTGGCAAAAGCCGATTTCTTTGTCGCTATCGGTACGTCTGGCCACGTTTATCCGGCCGCGGGATTTGTCCATGAAGCGCGCATCGGAGGCGCCTGTGCTGTTGAACTGAATCTTGAACCGAGTCAGGTTGAAAGCGAATTCGATATGAAGCACTACGGGCTGGCGAGCCAGGTCGTACCGGAATTTGTCCATAAGTTCCTGACCAAGAAAGACCAGGCCTGGTGATCACCAGGCTTTTTTTTATTGTTCTCGCCAAAAATTGCGCCTGCCCCATAGACATATCTCGTTAAACTTGGTGAAAAATGACCTGACGCAATATTCAGGGTTTTCATGCTGCGCATAATAAAACCCAGCCGCCAGAGGATACCCAAATGAATAAGTTGCTTGATCGTTTTCTTCATTATGTTTCTTTCGATACTCAATCTAAGCCCAATGTTAAACACACGCCCAGCACCGACGGACAACTCAGGCTGGCGCAGGCCCTGCGTAATGAACTGACCGAGCTAGGTTTTTCTCAGGTTACGCTCAGTGATAAAGGCTGCGTGATGGCCACCTTGCCAGGCAATGTGGCCTGGAAAGTGCCGGTGATTGGCTTTATTTCCCATCTGGATACCGCGCCTGATTTCACGGCTAAACACGTTAATCCACAAATTGTGGAAAATTACCGCGGCGGCGATATCGCACTGGGAAATGGCGACGAGATTTTATCGCCTGTGATGTTCCCGGTATTACATCAGCTTCTCGGGCACACGATTATCACCACCGACGGCAAAACCTTGCTCGGGTCTGATGATAAATCTGGTATCGCAGAAATTATTACCGCGATGGTGCGACTGAAAAACAGCAATATTCCGCACGGACCGGTGCGTATCGCCTTCACGCCAGACGAGGAAATCGGCAAAGGCGCGCAGAGTTTTGATATTCCTGCATTCGGCGCGCAGTGGGCCTACACCGTCGACGGTGGCGGAGTGGGGGAGCTGGAGTTTGAGAACTTCAACGCTGCGTCGGCCACGATTAAAATTGTCGGTAATAATGTGCATCCGGGCAGTGCCAAAGGGGTGATGGTGAATGCGCTGTCACTGGCGACGCGTTTTCACAACGAGCTGCCTGCAGATGAAACGCCCGAGCATACAGAAGGTTACGAAGGTTTCTACCATCTGACGACCATCAAGGGCAACGTTGAGCGTGCGGAAATGCATTACATCATCCGTGATTTCGACAAAACGCAGTTCGAAGCCCGTAAGCAAAAAATTATTGATGTCGCACACGTGGTCGGCAAAGGCCTGCACCGTGATTGTTATATCGAAGTGACGCTCGACGATCACTATTACAACATGCGCGACAAAGTGGCTCAGCATCCGCACATTATTGCGCTGGCGCAGCAGGCGATGAAAGATTGCGATATCGAGCCAATCATGAAGCCCATTCGTGGCGGCACTGATGGCGCGCAGCTTTCGTTTCGCGGTTTGCCATGCCCGAATATCTTCACCGGCGGTTATAACTTCCATGGAAAACACGAATTCGTGACGCTCGAAGGAATGGAAAAAGCGGTTGCAGTGATTATGCGTATTGCTGAGCTGACAGCAAAAGAAGCCGTGAAGCACTGACGGTGCGGGTGGCGACAAAAAAGGGGCGATGTCTGAAAACATCGTCCCTTTTATTTTATTAGCGCAACACCGGTCAGTCGTTAAAGTACCAGTAACCACTGTTAACCAGCGAAGACAGCAGTGCAAGGAATGAAGGATCGTCCAGCGCATCGCCAAGCATGTCTTTGGTTACGGTTTTATGGCGGGCAATCGCATCCACCGCGGCGATATGTTCCGTGGTCATGGCTTCGCCGTTGACGTAACAGGTATCACCCACGCGCAGTACGCGAAGACCGCCCAGACGTTCCAGCGTTTCACCCGATTCCAGCAGTTCATAAATTTCACCCGGCTGATAAGGCGGTTCCGGCGGTGCCAGATCCAGCTCATGACGCGACTGGGAAATAAACTCGCCAAACCAGCTGTTGAAATGCGCCGGATTACCAATCAGATCCAGCATCATGCCGCGCAGTTTATCCAGCTCAGCCGGTTGCACTTCGGCCGGATGTTCACGTTCCACCAGTTCCGGATCGCTGTAACGGTGGCTGCCCAGCTCGCGGGAAAGCACGAAATCTGCAAAACCACTGACCATCTCACGGGCGTTTGGCGCACGGAAACCGACGGAATAGTTGAGGGAGTTTTCCAGCGAATAGCCATCATGTGGGAAGCCCGGCGGAATGTAGACGATATCGCCCGGCTCCAGTTCTTCATCAATAATCGCCTCGAACGGCTCGACCTGCAGCAAATCAGGATGCGGGCAATGTTGTTTCATGGCGACTTTCTCGCCCACACGCCAGCGGCGGCGGCCAGTGCCCTGAATAATAAATACGTCGTACTGATCCAGATGCGGGCCAACACCACCGCCGGGCACCGAGAAGGAAATCATCAAATCGTCCATGCGCCAGTCAGGAATGTGGCGGAATGGCGTCATCAGATGGGAAGAGGGTTCATGCCAGTGATCGACTGCCTGCACCAGAACCGACCAGCCCGTTTCACCCAGATGATCGTAACTTTCAAACGGCCCGTGGCTGACATTCCACTTGCCGTCCTGATTGCTCACCAGACGGCTGTCCACCTCATTTTCCATCGCCAGACCAGCCAGTTCGTCCGGAGAAATCGGGTCGACGAAATTTTTAAAGCCGCGTTTTAACACCACAGGACGCTTTTGCCAGTAACGCTGCAGGAAATCATTCCAGTCTAGGTCGAGTTGGTAATCCATAGTATTTCCCTTGCATTAAATGGAGGGTGATAAGGAAGAGAAGAGTCTGTAAATGATTATAACGGAAGGTGTTGCGGCTGAGTTGGGCAATTGCCAGCAAATTTCGCACTATGCTTAAGATTGCGCCGAAATTTGCTGGCAAAATAATCGGGGGAGAACGTTATTCCAGTTCAATGCCTTGTTGCAGGCCAAAACAGACGCGCATGCTGGCGCCGCCAAGCGGGCTGTCACCAATGATAATTTTGCCGTCGTACTGTTCAATGATGTCGTTGGCGAGCGATAACCCCAGCCCTTGTCCCGGACGCAAAGTATCTGCCCGCTGCCCGCGCTGGAAAATCACCTCGCGCTTACTTACCGGAATACCCGGGCCATCGTCTTCAATCAGGATCACCAACTGATTCTCGGTATGGACGGCACTGATTTCGACAAACTCCAGACAGTATTTGCAGGCGTTGTCTATCACGTTACCCATCACTTCCATGAAGTCATTTTTTTCGCCCACAAAGGTGATTTCCGGTGAAATATCCACCGTGATCACCACGCCTTTACGCTGATAAACCTTATTCAGCGCCGAACATAATCCGTCGAGGATCGCCGGGACGGAGTGAACTTCACGGATCAGCAGGTTTTGTTCGGAGCGCAATGTCGCGCGATGCAGGTAATAGCCAATCTGCTGTGAGATGCGGCTGATTTGCTCAAGCATCACCGGCTCGGCATCTTCAATGGTCATCTGTTTACCATTGCGCAGTGCACGCAGGGTGGACTGCAAGACAGCCAGCGGCGTTTTCAGGCTGTGCGTCAGGTCAGCCAGCGTGGTGCGGTAACGATCATAACGGCCACGCTCCCCGTGCAGCAAAATATTCAGGTTACGCACCAGACCGCGCAGTTCACGTGGCGGGTTTTCATCCAGTGATTCCCGCTCGTGGGTTTCCAGTTCGGCGACCTGATGGATCAGTTCTTTGATTGGCCTCAGGCTCCAGTAAGCTGCCAGCCATAACAAAGGCACCACCAGCAGCAGGTTCGCCAGTAAGACATAGCTGAACCATTCCCAGACAAGATCAGATCGCTGTAATTCCTGCGGAATGGTATCGACCACCACAATGTTCAGCGCCGGCAGGCGCGAGGTTGCATTATAGGTATTGACCGCAATGGAGTGGGTCATCGCGTTGGCGTCGGTATCGTCGTAATCCTTCAACTTATCCTGCGCTTGCGGGTTGTTGCCCAGGACTTCGCTGCTGATTTGCGTGTCGGTATCCAGCTCATAGAAGCCGGGTTTATTCATCCACGCTTTATCGATATGCGCTTCGAGCTCAGGGATGCGGCGCTCGGCCCATAACAGTTTTCCGTCTGCGTCGTAAATGAACACCAGCGTCGGCGTGTTGAGGTCGAGATCAGGCGGAACGTTGATAGTCAGTTTGCCGTCGCGCCATTGTGCAAGGCTGAAGAAGAGGTTACTTTCGCCGCGCAGGAGCCGGTAGGCGGTTTTGTCGAAACTCACCATGTAACCCACCACGGCCACCAGCCCGTAGGCGAGCGACAGGGTAAGTACCACCGCAGCGGTCGCCATCATAAAGCGGACGCGAAGGGAGAAGGGGTTCCGGGTACGACGTCCTTTCATGAAGCGTCCTTTGAACATGACGATGATTATGGCCTGATGTCGAAACGGTAACCCTGACCACGTACGGTCGTTATCACATCAACCGGGTGTTCTGCCTGCAATTTTTTGCGCAGACGGCCCATCAGAACATCGACGGTGTGACTTTCACGCAGCTCGGCATCCGGATAGAGCTGAAGCATCAGAGAGTCCTTGCTGACCACCTTTCCCGCATTGCGGATCAGTGTCTCTATAATCGTGTATTCGAAAGCGGTCAGTTTAATCGGCTGCTCATTGACGGTCAGTTCACGACGTGACAGATCAATCTGGAAAGGTTGCAGCGTGATCACCTGTGAAGCGAGACCGCTGTTACGGCGCATCAGCGCCTGCATGCGCGCCAGCACTTCTTCCAGATGGAATGGCTTAGTGACGTAATCATCCGCACCGGCTTCCAGCACTGCGACTTTATCCTGCCAGCTTTCGCGGGCGGTCAGCACCAGAATCGGCAGATTGTTCTGATGGCTTCGCCAGCGGCGGATCAGGCTCAGGCCATCTTCGCCAGGCAAGCCGAGGTCAACAATGGCGATATCAGGCGCATGCTCATGCAGAAAATAGTCTGCTTCTTTGGCGTCTTCTGCCGCATCGACCTGATGGCCCATTTCCCGCAGCTGTACTGAGAGGTGATGACGTAACAGTGCGTTATCTTCAATGACTAAAATTCGCATGGTGATTCCTTATCCTGACAGCGCGAAAAATGGATCAAACATTCTGAGTGCGATTGTAAATGATTCAGAAACATTTTAATCAACCTCAGGTCAACGCAGGTGTGCCGAACATCAACAGAACCTAAACGAATTATAAGCGGCTTCCGCCAGGCGCGGCATAAAAAAGGCGACCCGAAGGTTAATGCCGGTCACTTAAGGAAATGAGGCCCGTGAATTTGGGCCTTCGATGAAGAAAAATAGCGCTATAAGCCTGATTCCTTCATTATCCTTTGAAGCACAAAAATGAATTTGTATTCATAAAAATGCTTAAGTGACCGGCATTAACCCGAAGGTCGCCTTTTGACGTGCAGAGCAAAAACTTACTTCAGTTCGTCAACCATGGTGGTGGCGCGGCCGATGTAGTTGCCCGGTGTCATGGCTTTCAGACGCACTTTCTCGTCTTCGGGTAATTCAAGCGAATCGATAAATGCCTGCATGCCGGCGGCATCAACACGCTTGCCGCGTGTCAGCTCTTTCAGCTTCTCGTAAGGCTTTTCAATGCCGTAACGACGCATCACGGTCTGGATAGGTTCAGCCAGTACTTCCCAGTTGTGATCCAGTTCGTTCGCCAGATTCGCTTCGTTCACTTCCAGCTTGCTGACGCCTTTCATGGTTGCCTGATACGCGATCAGCGCATAGCCCAGACCCACGCCGAGGTTGCGCAGTACAGTAGAATCCGTCAGGTCGCGCTGCCAGCGGGAAACCGGCAATTTGCTGGCCAGATGCTGCAATACCGCATTTGACAGACCGAGGTTGCCTTCGGAGTTTTCGAAGTCGATCGGGTTCACTTTGTGCGGCATGGTAGAAGAACCGATTTCGCCTGCAATAGTGCGCTGCTTGAAGTGGTTCAGGGCAATGTAACCCCAGATGTCGCGGTCGAAGTCGATCAGGATAGTATTGAAACGCGCCACGCAGTCAAACAGTTCGGCGATGTAGTCGTGTGGCTCGATCTGGGTAGTGTACGGATTCCAGGTAATGCCCAGAGAGGTAACGAACTCTTCACTGAACTGGTGCCAGTTCACTTCCGGATACGCCACGATGTGAGCATTGTAGTTGCCGACAGCACCGTTGATTTTGCCGAGGATTTCGACGTTTTGCAGTTGCTTAAACTGACGATCCATACGGTAAGCGACGTTAGCCAGTTCTTTACCGATGGTGGATGGCGTAGCAGGCTGGCCGTGGGTACGGGACAGCAGCGGAATGTCGCGGTATTTGTGTGCCAGGTCTTTCACGGCATCAATAATCTGTTTCCAGTACGGCAGCACCACATCCTGACGTGCAGTTTGCAGCATCAGTGCGTGAGACAGGTTATTGATGTCTTCAGAAGTACAGGCGAAGTGAATGAATTCAGACACCGCATGCAGGGCAGGGAGCGTAGCCACTTTTTCTTTCAGGAAATACTCAACGGCTTTGACATCATGATTGGTGGTTTTTTCGATATCTTTAATGCGCTGTGCGTCATTAACATCAAAATTTGCCACAATCTGGTCGAGGAAAGCGTTTGCGTCGGCATCAAAAGCAGGAACTTCCTTGATTTCTGCACAGGCTGCCAGTTTTTGCAGCCAACGTACTTCAACCTGCACACGGAATTTCAGCAGGCCAAATTCGCTGAAAATAGTACGCAGCGCGCTGACTTTATCACCGTAGCGTCCATCAACGGGGGAAACGGCGGTCAGTGAGGATAATTCCATCGGTAGCAACTCCTGGGATCTTATTAACAATGAGCGAGAATATTCTTCGCCTGTTCAAACAAGCGATTACGGGAAAACATCAGTTGCAGGCGGCCACCGCCGACCTGGTGCCACAGCACCGCGGAGCGGATCCCGGCCAGTAAAATGGCGCGGACCTTTGCCTGCACTTGCGAATTTTGCAAAATTGCCGGTGAACCGGTCACCTGAATACGCGGACCGGCCGGGCTGACTACGTCGACATAAATCGAGGCCAGAGAGCTGATCATCGTTTCAGATTCCAGTTCGAAATGCGCGAGTTGACGGTCGAGCTGGTCGATACGTTCACCGAGCTGATTCATGGCGGCTTTGTTGGCGTACAGCTTGCGCTCCAGCACCATCAGGCTTAACGCATAACGCGTTAACTCAGCGCCCGGCCCCTGGCGGTTCGCGTTCAGCACGCCCAGCAGCGTCTCAAGCCCCATCTTCAAATTGGCTTCATTATTACCGTAAACTGCCAGCGTCGAGGCCGGATTCATCTCCAGCAGGCTGCGCAGTGACACTGACATTTCTTGCTGTGAGCATTGGCCTTCATGTGCCAGTTGCTGAACCAGGCGTGCTGCCTGACAGATCCCCGCCAAAGCCAGCGTAATGTCGTAATAATTTTTAGCCACGTTTACTCCTGTAAGCGTTTTGAAACGATGAGACGCAGTGACAATGAAATAGCCCAAATTCATGGCGACAGATCATGCCATAAAACTGCCCCTAAACACAGTTCGGAATCAGTGCAGGGCGTCACAGTCGGGCAGAAATAAAGCGGGACGCCCGAAAGCGTCCCTTATTCAATCACATATTGACTCGATATCAGGCCTGAAGCGGCAGACGCTGTTCAATTACGCCCCCGCCGAGGCACACTTCCCCGAGATAAAACACCGCTGACTGACCCGGCGTGACGGCGGCAACGGGTGCATCGAAACGCACCTCGATGCGGTCGTCACCGAGCGGTGTCACTACGCACGGAATATCTTCCTGGCGGTAACGGGTTTTCACGGTGCAGGTGAGCGGGCCGGTCAGCGTTTTGCGATCCACCCAGTGCAACTGTTGGGCAATCAGACCGACATTCATCAGGCGCGGATGCTCGTGGCCCTGTGCGACGTAAAGAATGTTGTTTTCCACATCCTTCTCGACGGTGTACCACGGTTCTTCGCTGCCGTCTTTCTGCCCGCCGATGCCCAGACCTTTACGCTGACCGAGTGTGTGATACATCAGACCCTGATGTTGTCCCATCACCTGACCGTCAACGCTTTTGATCACGCCCGGTTGCGCCGGTAAATAGCGGCCCAGGAAATCACGGAATTTGCGTTCACCGATGAAGCAGATGCCGGTAGAGTCTTTTTTCTTCGCGGTGATCAAATCCAGTTCTTCGGCGATGCGGCGAACTTCCGGTTTTTCCAGCTCACCGACCGGGAACAGGCTTTGTGCGACCTGTTCGTGACCGAGCGTGTAGAGGAAATAGCTCTGGTCTTTATTGCCATCAACGCCCCGCAGCAAATGGCTGACGCCGTCGATATCCTGGCGGCGCACGTAGTGGCCGGTCGCGATATAATCCGCGCCCAGGTCTTCAGCCGCAAATTCCAGGAAGGCTTTGAATTTGATCTCTTTGTTGCACAGGATATCCGGGTTTGGCGTGCGTCCGGCTTTGTATTCCTCAAGGAATAATTCGAACACGTTGTCCCAATATTCCGCAGCGAAATTCACGGTGTGCAGTTCGATACCCAGCTTGTCACACACGGCTTGCGCATCCGCAAGGTCGGTGGCTGCTGTGCAATATTCTTCGTCATCATCCTCTTCCCAATTTTTCATGAAGAGGCCCTCGACCTGGTAACCCTGCTGTTGCAAAAGGTACGCAGAGACAGAGGAATCGACACCGCCGGACATCCCGACGATCACTTTTTTCTGGCTGTTGTCAGACATAATAGTCCCGAAACGCATGAATTAATTGCCCGGTACTGACGGTGTTTTTCTAAAGCTTGTCCCACGAGGATGAAGGCCGCGCGCAACTCATAGTTCACAGAAAACCCGAACACCACAGAAACCCGAACAGAGAGGTACTGCTTTACACGAGGTAAATCGTGAAGCGCAAAATTTTATCACGTCGGGCCGGTTGCTGCATCGCTGATTCACCGCGTGACAACAACCGGGGAGGGGGGTTATTCCGGCAGGTTGAAATTATGCAGGATTTCCAGAGGATAGCGCGGCGATTGCTGATAACAGCGAATGCTTTCGGCCACCAGCGGCGAGCGCAATTGCGCAGAGCCGATAATTTCTTCGGCGCTGACCCAACGACACTGATCGATATCATCGTCCTGCGGCGCAGTTTCCAGCATTTCAGGCAAATCAATCACGAAAGCGAAACGCAGGAACGGCGTATCGTCCGGCGCCCGCCACTGATGTAAACCCAGGAAAAACTGCGGCTCGGCGTGGATGCCGGTTTCCTCATACAGCTCGCGTTTTGCGGCGCTGACTAAGGTCTCATTGGCTTCAAGATGTCCGGCAGGTTGATTCCAGGTGACTTTGCCGTGAATGGTTTCTTCGACAACCAGAAACTTTCCCTGTGCCTGAACGATGCAGGCGACAGTAACGTGCGGTTTAAACATGTGGAATTTCCTTCCATTGGCCGGGTTGTAAATCGCCGAGAGTAAACTCGCCCATGCTGTAACGGATCAGACGCAATGTCGGGAAACCGACATGAGCCGTCATGCGGCGCACCTGACGGTTTCTTCCCTCGTATAACGTGATTTTTAACCACGCTGTCGGGATAGATTTTCGTTCGCGGATCGGCGGATTGCGCGCCCACAGCCATTCCGGCTCTGGCACAATCTCTGCACCTGCGGGCAGCGTCGGGCCGTCTTTCAACGTGATGCCTTCACGCAATGATTTCACTGCGGCGTCATCCGGTTCGCCCTCGACCTGGACATAGTAAATCTTACCGGTGCGCTTGCCGGGTTGGGTCAGCGCAGCCTGCAGTTTGCCATCGTTGGTCAACACCAGTAAACCTTCGCTGTCCCGATCCAGACGGCCTGCGGCATAAATATCTGTTAATGGAATGTAATCTTTAAGTGTCGCACGACCCGCCTCATCAGTGAATTGTGGCAGCACATCAAACGGTTTATTGAAAAGAATCACCTTTACTGGCCCTTTTGGGGCAGATTGTGCTTTAGACGGCCTTTTGCTGAAACGTTTAACGTTGTGATTTTTAAAAGATAGCGGGTTCATAGGCATTGAAGTTAGAGAGAATTAGCGCATTATACTTGAAAAATGTTTCGGATTGGCTAGCGAGAAATATTCGAGTAATATCGACCGGCATCTTACAAATTTTTAACAAAAATGCGCTCGAAGGAGAGGTTAATGGAAAGCAAAGTAGTTGTTCCGGCTGAAGGTAAAAAGATTACAGTAGACGCTCAGGGTAAACTGGTCATTCCTAATAATCCTGTTATCCCATTTATCGAAGGTGATGGCATCGGTGTTGATGTGACGCCTGCCATGATCAAAGTCGTTGATGCGGCTGTTCAGAAAGCCTACAAAGGTGAGCGTAAAATCTCCTGGATGGAAATCTACACCGGCGAAAAATCCGTAGAACTGTACGGCAAAGATGTCTGGTTGCCAGAAGAAACCCTCGATCTGATCCGTGATTACCGTGTTGCTATCAAAGGCCCACTGACAACTCCAGTTGGCGGCGGCATTCGCTCCCTGAACGTGGCACTTCGCCAGCAACTCGACCTGTACATCTGTCTGCGTCCGGTACGTTATTACACCGGCACACCAAGCCCGGTGAAACGTCCTGAAGATACCGACATGGTGATCTTCCGCGAGAACTCTGAAGATATCTACGCAGGTATCGAGTGGAAAGCCGGTTCTGCTGAAGCTGATAAAGTGATCAAGTTCCTGCAAGAAGAAATGGGCGTGAAGAAAATTCGTTTCCCACAAGAATGCGGTATTGGTATCAAACCTTGCTCCGAAGAAGGCACCAAACGTCTGGTTCGTGCGGCGATTGAATACACCATCACCAATGACCGTGATTCACTGACGCTGGTTCATAAAGGCAACATCATGAAGTTCACCGAAGGTGCCTTCAAGGATTGGGGCTACCAGCTGGCGCGCGAAGAGTTCGGCGGTGAGCTGATCGACGGCGGCCCGTGGGTGAAAATCAAGAACCCGAACAACGGCAAAGACATCATTATTAAAGACGTGATTGCGGATGCATTCCTGCAACAAATCCTGCTGCGTCCTGCTGAATATGACGTTATCGCCTGTATGAACCTCAACGGTGACTACATTTCTGACGCTCTGGCGGCGCAGGTTGGCGGCATTGGTATCGCACCGGGCGCAAACATCGGTTCTGATTGTGCACTGTTCGAAGCCACTCACGGTACTGCACCGAAATATGCCGGTCAGGACAAAGTGAACCCGGGTTCAATCATTCTGTCCGCAGAAATGATGCTGCGTCATATGGAATGGTTCGAAGCCGCAGACCTGATCGTCAAAGGCATGGAAGGCGCAATCGCTGCCAAAACTGTGACTTACGATTTCGAACGTCTGATGGAAGGCGCTAAGCTGCGCAAATGTAGCGAGTTTGCCGACGACATGATCGCAAATATGTAATTGCGAAATTGTTGAAGTCGACATCGGGGGCATCGCGCCCCCTTTGTTTTTCATCCCTCCAAAAATTCTTCTGCAAACCCCTGTAAAATCTTCTGCAAACCCAGACTGAAAACACCTGATTTAAATAATCAGAACCACAAACCTTTCCTGCAGTCTTTGTCCGTGAAAACATGAGAGCTATTTGATTAATAATTTGGGCGATGATCCTGATAAATAATGAGAACAGCGTTATTAAGCTTTACATCGTCTTAAAAATATAAAATAGGAATGCATGATATTGTGAAAGGGAGTTTTCTCACATAGATTTAAAAAGTGTAATTTACCTCAAGGAACAACCATCATGTTTAAGCGTCGCACACTCCAGATTGCTCTGGCGGCGGTTATTTCTCTGACAGTGCTGTCAGCTCCCGTTTTTGCTAATCCCGGGAATGGTAATAGTAATGGTAACGGCAATAGCAACGGTAATAGCAATGGCAACGGCCACGCCAATAAAGGTCAGGGAAATGGTAAATCATCTGAGCACTCCGGGAATCGCAAAAATTATGGTAAGCCAGACCATGTCTCGTCAGATATAAGCTTCTCACGTGCCCGTTCACTCGCAGTTAACTATGGATTAACCGGATATCAGGCTCTACCACCAGGAATCGCAAAAAATTTAATGCGTGGCAAACCATTGCCTCCGGGCATTGCCAGGAAAGCGGTTCCGGCCTCAATGCTGAACGAGTTGCCGTATTATCCTGGTTATGAATGGCGAGCTGTGGGGGATGATTTAGTTCTCATTGCCCTGAGTACTGCAATTGTCACTACGATTATCAATGGCGTATTTGATTAAAAATGACATAGCATTCTTTTAAGCCTCGCATTAGCGAGGCTTTTTATTTGAACTAATATGAAGATGACGATTAATGGTATCCCGAAAAAGGTCGTTGCTCAGGAATAACCAGAAACTTATTTCATCAGGGGATTCTGCGGCCCTGATGCTGTTTATTTAGCGGCCGCGACCTGCTGTTTTTTAGCTTGTGCTGCGAGATGATGCCCAATAGCGCATCCTGCCACCGCGCCGAGAACAGCGTGATGTTTCAGATGACCGACTACACCCCCCGCCACTGCCCCTTTGAGACATCCTTCTGCCTGAGCAAATGAACTCACTAACATCATGCTGAAAATGGCTGCACCCAACATCGTTTTTTTCAACTGAATTCTCCCAAATGAACACATAGTGCTGTGGCAGAAAATGTCATAACAGCCCCGGTTTGTCATTTTGCTATCTGTAAGCAGGTACTGCTGCTGTTACTTCTCAGATAAGAGAATCTGCTTGCCGACGGCCATGAGTGGCTTATCCCGGTTACATCTGCCTAGGCAGTTAACGGCTCATTGAACAAAGGTTTACTTTATATATAGAAGGCGAGGGACTTCACTTTTTTTAAGTCTGCTAAACTTATATTCAGTAACCGGCGGAGGTCTGCTTTCTCCGCTGTCTCCGGTTATTTTCCACCCGTGAAGAAGGACGCTATGACGCATCAAGAGCAATTGCAGGCCCTGATGGTTCGCATTGACGCGCTGGAACAACGTGAAAGACAACTGACTTATGCTTCAAATGCTTATCAGGCGATTTTAACAACATTACTGGGAATACTGGATAAACCAACCCGTGACCGGGTGATCAGCATGGTCGATCAGGCTCATGATGTGGCATATGCCAGAGCTAATCTGGAGCAGAAAGGGAATATTCTGGGCGCTGATGATATCACCCAGCGCATTTTCTTATTTGCGCAGGGACGTGCGGCACAATCTAAGTAGCGTCTGACGGATCATTGATAAGTAACTCGTTGCCTGAAAAGGCTGCGAGGTTTTGCTGTGTCGCACAATCAGCAACGCCGGTCGGCTTTAAGCATATTAATTGCTGCACCCAGCATAATACGGCGCTGGACCCCCGTAGCGCAGGCCAGTTGCTCGTCGAGATAATTAATCAGCGCATCGGCACTCAGAGGTTCTCCTCTGTGGCGCATCTTAATGACACCATCACCGATAATACGCGCGACTTCATCCCAGAGCGGTTGGATCTCACTTTCCGAGAATTTCATAACGGCTCCCGTTTGTGTGATTTACGTACAATCTATCATCTGGGCGGCGCGTGGCAAGTGGGTTAGAGGAAGAAGGGCGGTGCGTAGCATTTGAAAAGCCTCTCCTCAGGCAGTCAATCGCCGCAAGGAGAGGAAGACAGCTTAATGCTTAATTACATACAAGTCTTTGGTATAAATGTAATTGAGCAGGCTGTCGTTGAAACCACCCACATAGGGTTTGACCAGACGGGCGCTGACGTAGTGATACAAAGGAATGACCGGCGACTGCTCGGTTAACACCTGTTCCGCCTGCTGATAGGCTTTGCCCACATCCGCTTTGTCCGTGGCTTTTAACGCATCATCCAGTGCCTTATCGTAGGCGGCATTGCTGAATTTTGGCGTGTTCTCGCTGTTACCCGTGCGCAGGGTATTCAGAAAAGTGGACGGCTCGTTATAGTCTGCAATCCACGCATAACGCACCACTTCATATGTGCCCTGATGCATGGTGTCCAGCATGGTTTTCCATTCCTGATTCTGTAAAACAGCATCGACGCCCAGATTCTTTTTCCACATTGATGCGGCGGCAATCGCAATGCGCTGATGCGCTTCAGAAGTGTTATACAGCAGGTTGAATTTCAGCGGATGGTTCGGACCGAAACCTGCTTCTGTCAGCAACTTTTTAGCTTCTTCGTTACGCTGTTCCTGTGTCAGGCTGGCCTCTTTAGGTTTGGCGAAAGTAAAACCGCCGGTGTTATCAGGAGAAAGATGCCAGGCTGGCGTTTGTCCCTGACCCATGACTTTATCGGCAATGATTGACTTATCAATCGCCAGATTCAGCGCTTTACGCACGCGAACATCGTTAAACGGCGGCTTCTGCGTGTTCATTGCATAGTAATAAACGGCCAGATAAGGGCTGACATGAACTTGCGAACCCAGCTCTTTTTTCAGCGATGCAAACAGCGGGGAAGGGACGGTATAAGTAATGTCGATTTCACCGGCTTTATAGCGGTTAACGTCCGCAGTCCCCGAAGCGATCGGTAAATAAGTGACTTTGTTGATGACAGTATGTGCGTTATCCCAGTAGTTCGGGTTGCGGACAGCCGTGATGCGTTCGTTAACCGTCCATGTATCAAGCTTAAACGGACCGCTGCTGATCAGATTGCCTGGCTGAGTCCACTTATCGCCGTATTTCTCCACATCTGCCTGACTGATCGGGGAGAGAGAAGGGTGTGCCAGCATACCAAGGAAATAGGAAAGCGGTTGATCCAGGGTAATTTCCAGCGTCTGCTTATCCAGCGCTTTGATACCCAGTTGGTCAGCAGGCTTCTTGCCGTTGATGATGTCGCCGGCGTTCAGTACATGCATACTGCTAAGATAGGTTTCATAAGGTGAAGCCGTTTTCGGGTCTATAAGGCGTTGCCAGCTGAAAACGACATCCTGCGCGGTGATGGGCGAACCATCAGACCAGACGATTCCAGGGCGCAGATGGAAAACCCAGGTTTTGTTATCTTTAGTTTCCCAGTTCTCCGCCAGAGAAGGTTGCGCATTGCCTTTGTTATCTATAGTAACCAGTCCGGCAAAAAGATCGCTGAGGATATTGAATTCAACGTCGCTCTCCACTTTGTGCGGATCAAGTGACGCGGGTTCGCTACCGTTGTTGCGGACAATTTCCTGTTTGGCTGCCAGTTCAACACCTGCGGGAACGGTCGCAGCGTAGGTAGCAAAAGAAGCCATGAAAGAGCCGGAGAAAAGGAGTGCGAGAGGAATTTTTTTGAAGCACCCATAAGTTTTACGTATCGTCATTGCCATTTCCTGCCCTGTTAATATGGTTAAATATCAATGAGTAACAGGGTATTCATACCGTTCTTCGAACACTTTAGCAATCGTTATGGCATTTTTTGTCGCGCTGTGTGAATGCTGACACAAATGTTCAGTAGTCAACGTTCTCATGTGCAGGGATCCAGTAGCCGTCGATAAAATCTTCGATTGGGTAACAGCCAGCCTGGCGTAAACCTTGCTGATGCATCGCGACCATGCATTGTTTCTGAGTATTAAAGGCATCAACGACTAAGTCTTCACATCCTCCGCCCAGATAACAAATAGTCAAAACAAGTGCGAACATAGCGCATCTCCATTTTTGTCATCCTGTTAAGCATAGAACTATTATGCCCCTGGCAACATCCGACGCGGTGCGTTTGCTGCTTATTTGTCCGTCTTTATCGGACGAAAAAATGTGAAGTGGCAGAAAAGAGAATTTCAGGAAAGGGCGTGATATCCTCGCGGCCATAATTTTTATGAATGACCATTATGGAAGGAGCAGCTCATGTCTGAGTCTTTGAACAGAGAACAGGAAATCGAATCCGATCTGGTTGCATGCCAGCTGGTAATTAAACAAATTCTGGATGTGATTGAAATTATTGCGCCAGCAGAAGTGCGCGAGAAGATGTCTCATCAGTTGAAAAGCATTGATTTCAGCAAGCATCCTGCCGGTGCAGATCCTGTGACGAAGCGCGCTATCGAGAAAGCAATCTCACTGATCGAGCTGAAATTTACCAGGCACGACAGCTGATAAATAATTGTCATGCCTGCATCCGCGGGCATGACAATAATGTAGTGCGGTAAAATATTTGTTTTATTTATTGTCGACCACTTCATCCACCCGCTTGAAAATCGGGCAGTTTGCAACACCGATGACGCCACTGTCAGAGTGAATATATTGCGAACTTACAATTCCTCTGGCGGTTAAGTACTGGCATTTCAGTCCCAGTCCTGCGGCATTCTCACTGCTGCCTACCGTCACGCCATAACCCGAAAAAAGAAAAATCGCGTAAATGACGGCCAGCAGGATAACGGTTTTAATGATTCCCATTCTGTAACTCCCTAAACATCTCGTCCTGAACGATTCAGGATATTGATAAGTATAGTAGAAGTTATTTTTCAGAAAATGTCACTGCAGCAGAATCCTAATCAGCAAAGTCGTGAAGATGCCAAAAAAATTGGCCCCTGAAAAGGGGCCAAAAAATTACTGAAGAGTGTTATTCAGACCGGCAAGTTACCAGCGGTATTTCATACCCAGGTTTGCTGCCCAAGGCTGGTCAACATCGCTGCCGCCAAGGTAGTTAGCCCCTGCGTAAACGGTGAAGTTTTTGCTCATGTCGAACTGACCGCCTAAACCAACGCGGACAGCAGAACCATCAACGCCGTTGTCGATACGGTCGCCATTGATGTTTGCATCGTTGTTAGCATCTTCATACACATACGCCAGTGTGCCGTACGGGCTAATTGCCTGATCTGCACCCAGGTCGAAGGTATAACCCAGATTACCACCCAGCTCATAACGCATGCTGTCATAAGCCTGATCGCTGACATGCATGTTGTTGTTCATGCTGTAATCGTCATCGCCGATAAACACGCCAGTAATGCTTGCGTATGGTGTCAAATAAGCCTGAGGAGCGAATTTCCAGTCATAACCCAGTTTCAGACCAAAGCCCCATGCATCAGTCGAGTTATCACCTGATACTTGCTGACCGTTGCTCATGGTGCTTTCTGTTGAGTTGCTGAAGTGGCTGTAGCTCAGAGAAGTATCGAAGAATGCGCCATTATTGAAGTCCAGGCTTGAGTAAACGCGTGCTGACTGGCTGTCAGTATCCGCATCGGCATCATCCATAGACAGGCTGGATTTTGCGAAACTTGCCGCCATACCGACCAGCCACTGGCGTTCACCGCCACCTTCGGTCACTTTATCCAAACCCACCATGATGCCATTAACGTCCTGATCGTAATCAATCACGCCGTTGTCACCGTTTTGCTGACCGCCGAAGTAGTTAACCCACACACCACCTTTATCATTGCCCTGGGTGTGACGCGAACTGTTCATGCGGTTTTCTAAGGTGTCTTGTTCCATATGCCATGTTGCCGCATTGGAAGAAGGCAGGCTCAGGGCCGCATTTGCAGTAGAGGTAATGCCTTGTTTTGCCAGCACCACAGTATCGCCGTACTGCTCAGCCTGATATTTATAAGCACCCAGATCAGCGGTGTTAGCATGGTTAAAGGTCGCATTGCCGCCGTAGATGCGGATCAGCTCTTTATTTTGATAATCAGCAACCTGGCCTTCACCTGTCGCGTTATCGATGCGTACCTGATAATTACCGTTGGTCACGCCATTAACGGCCAGATGACCGTCGGAGTTAATGCCGATAGTGCCCTGATCATAAACATAGTCAGCGGCAGTTTTGTCGCGTGCGTTGTTCAAATCAGAGTTGAGAACATATTCACGGCTACCGATATCGAAAGTACCGTTATCGGTCAGAACCATGTTATGTGTATCAACCTGACCTAAACCTAAGTTCAGCTCAGAACCGCTGCCCACAATGATGGTGTTGGCGTAGAGAGACGCAGTTTCTTCGGTCAATGATGCCTGGCTGCCTGAGTTCAGGTTCAACACATCGGTTTTAACGCCGCCGTGCGCGGCAATTTTCAGGGTTGATGCATTGGTGAGGGAGATGTGATCTGCCAGCAGGGCAGATTCAACAACATTCACCTGAGACCGGTTGTTAACAGTCAGATCGTCAATGTTGGATGATTTGGTGGTGTCCCACTCGGAACCGTTGTTTAGCGCGACATTAAACAATCCGCTTTGATAAACGTCATCGCCAACCAGATAGCCATTGGTACTGCTGAAGACAGAGTAAGGCCAGATGCTGTTGGTGCTGCGGTTATAGAGGGCTGAATCCATCTGAACATTTGAGATAGCTGCGCCAACCCATTTGCTGCCATTATCCAGCGCCAGATTCAGTTCGTCTGTATCATCCCAGCCATTGGTATCCAGCACGCCATCCGCATTGCTGTCATGACCACCGACGTAATAGTTCTCGTCGAAGGTGCTGACAAAAGCGACGTCACCGGTAATGGTTGAATTATTGAATACGGCATGGGTTTTCATTGCGTTATCTGCGGTGGCACTGGCAACAACAGATAAGGCGATATCGTCAGCCTGAGTACCGGCAGCACTGATATTACCGTAATCGCTTGGCTTATCAGACTGGCCGTAGAAACCGCTGGTCTGCAATTCTGTATAAGAACCTGAAGTCAGCACGGAATCATTAACTGTCAGGGTATTATCAAAAGTATTGCCATTATTTACGTCAGTATCAACCCATTCGTAGCCTTGCGTCAGCGCAATGCCAGCGACGTGAGAGTTATTTTTAATAACGATGTCACTTTCCTGATCCAATGTCACCGCAACGCCCATGTCAAAGGTGTTCAGGGTTTCATGATCCCGAACGTTGTTAGCATCAGTAACGTCGTAATCGAAGTGTTCGTAAGTATCGTTAATGGTGGAGTTATCAATAGTCAGCTGCAAAGGTGACTGATCATATTCATTACGGGTTGTACCGCAATCGCTCGTCATGCACTCAGAAGTGATCATGCCGTTGACAGTAGTATTGGTGATATTCAGCGTGTTGCTGTTATTGCTATCAAAACCGAGATAATGAGTGGAAATAACGCCGTTAACCACAGCGTTATTGATTGAAGAGTAGATGTCTCCGCCAACGTAACCGTTATCTGCGCCGTCGTTATCCACATATCCACGATAGCCGATATGACCCGCCAGAGTGGAGTCATGATAGAACGTATCGTATACGGTGCCAGAAATATCAGCTGATATTGCGGCAGGTGCTGTTACTGCAACAGCGCAGGCCAGCGCTATTTTAGAAACGAAGAACTTTTTATTCCATGCATGCATTTATTAATCCCTCAACAAAAAAATAGTCAGCATGAATCAGCTGAAATTAATTCAGCCACTATGCTTTCATTTATATAACCGAAGAGACAGAAGAACTGTTCGACGGCGGGATGATATTTTAATGAGTGGTATAATTCAACAAAGAAGTTCCTGAGAATACTCACTAAAATTAAATTATTTTAACGGCGGGAGTAATATTATTGGATTTATTTGGCAACCATAATGAAAATAATTTCTTTAACGGTTTCTGAATAATGCTTATAAAGTCATTATATAAGTTTACTGCTATTAGGCTTGCGTTCCTCCGGTCTTGTGGATATGACGCAAGGCGTAATCCCGCTTATCTTGTCAGCACCCGAAACAGGAGTCAGATTTCTGTCATGAGCCTTGCGGGAATTAATGCGTTATTTCACGTTCTGTTCCTTTCTTAATAAACAGGGTTATGGTTTTTATTAAAATGTCTATTTTATAGAAATTATTGTATGAGAGTTATCAGAAATGCAGCGGAGTAAACATTACTTTGCTTGACCAGGATCAAACAAGCATTACCTGCTATTTATAGATAAAGTTTATACATTTTATTGTTTGATTTACGTAGGTGATTATTACACGTTGTATCACGTGTAAAAGCCGTACTTTCGTTATATCGTTGTTTAGGATATTCGTCGTACTATGTCCTTCTGTTCAGTCAAATGCCGGACGTCGCCTTTGAGCCCTGATAGACGCTTTTTAAACCAAAAGAGACCTGCCATTAAATTGAAAAAGCCTGTTTTCAATGTCCGAAGGATCATTACGTTCGTTCTTTTTCTGCTCATCTGCATCGGCCTGTATCTGCTGGCGTTAAACAGTTACTGTGATCAGGGGGGCAACTTTGATCTGGGCGTATGTGCCATCACCTCATTCATTCCTTTTTAGCGGATGCCTGCCTGAATGTCTTTTTGCTCAATGCTTGCGCTGATTGCGGGGGAGTAAGAAAACCCTGTTTTTTTGCGAATAGCTTCCCTGGCCTGTCGGGGATGGTAAGATGAACGCTCTGAACATTCAGTGGTAGGGTAGTCAATGTTTGATTTCGCAATGGGCCAAAACAGCCTGGCCTCATTGGTGCTGTGTGCACTTTCAGCACTGTTATTTCTGTTGGTATGGTTTTTCGTTAGCCGTGCCAGTGTCAGGGCAAATGAACAGATTGCTCTGTTACAGGAGATCGCTGAGCAGCAACGCCAGCAGACCGAATTACTTAAAATTCTGGCTGCACAGGCAAAGGGCAATGTGTCTTCTGTTGAGGCAGACGATGACTCTGCGCTCAGCCTGCGTGGTTTTATTCCTGAAAGATAATGTTGTTTTGTTAACCCGCCTTCTGGCGGGTTTTTCGTTGATACGCGGCCTGCATATTTTTCCTTCTCTTCCTCTCTGATCTTCCTTCATAAAACTGTCTTATTCCTCCGGTAGTCTCCACGCATGTGCCCTGCAGGATGGAATAACTGATGATCAAATGGTCTGAAGAAAACGACAGTGAAGTGAACCACAACATAGCCTTACTGACCGGAGAGGAACCTGAGAAGTGGTATCCCTATGGCGGAATGAAAGGCAAAGATTATTGCAACAACCCCTCCGATGCGTGGCCGATCATTTGCGCCAACAAAATCAGCATTAATTTTAAAGAGTTGCAAAGCAATCCTCTCTGGCTTGCTGAAATCAGCAGTCCTCAAGGCCAATGGCAGGCGCAAAGCAAACGTCCCCTTCGTGCCGCTATGGTATGTTTCCTGCTTAGTAAGACTTGCGTATAAACAAAAGCGCAGAGATACTCAGATAGTGACAAAGTTTTGCAAAGAAGTGATTCGAATAAGCGTCGCATAAAGCGATGCGTATCAAGTGATTAATGTTTCCTCATTTTGACAGTTGTGTCTAAGGCGGAGTCCATTATGAAGCGCATCATTAAAGGTGATAAAACTCTCTCCCATCTGGTGGTTGCTCATGCAGCTATCGACAGTCATGAAAAAGCCTACGGCAAACGCCGGCAGGGCTGGCCTTCCACCTATCTCATCAAATATAAAGATGCGCGTGTTGCGGTCGAAGTTGTGACCCGCAGACAATCCTATGTTGCCACCCTCATGATCGGTGCCAGAAATCTCACCAAACTTTGTGGTATGCCTGCCTGATAATCGGAAAGCATTTCTGTAACTTCAAACCGTGCCGGAGATATCCGCCACGGTTTTTCGTTATACAGGCTTTCTCATCAGATAACGCTGCGGGAGGTTACCCCGCTGAAAAGGCCGTTTCATAACAGATAACATCAGTGCGATGACATCGAGGATCAACAGCAATGTTCCGGTGATGGCTAACGCCGTCAGCCCCAGCAGGGCGAGAAGGAAAATCTTTACTGAGGTCGGAACGGTCATCCGGCGAAAGCGGGAACGCAGCCATAAACGTCCATATTGTGCCTGGATCTGCATAATATGGGTCAGCCTTGACGCAAAGGTTTTGTGGTCTTTTGTTGTGTTCCTGATCATAAATAATCTCCTTTTTGAACATCATCAGTTAAACATGAAGTTATTAAGATTTTCTTAACCTCACGTAGTGGCTGAACTGCCACATAATTTTTCACTTTCGATCTGTAGTGCGCTCAATAAGTATGCTAATTAATCTGCATCATGGCTTTACGCTGCCGCCGATAAAATAGTGATCTCATGGAGCCTTATGTCAGGTAAAAATCCCTTTTACGACCCGTCAAAAACACATCACACACCGGATGGTTTTACCAATGCCGAACCCCATGACCGGCAGGAGGGTGATCTCAAACGCTGGAGGAAAGAGCGCAAGGAACTTCGCCTGCCTGCGCCTCCGGCGAAAGGTTACGAACATTTTGTCAGCCAGTGGTGGCAGGCTGCCGACTTCAGCGGGTCTGATGATCGTTTATGGTTTTTAGGACATGCCTGTTTATTGCTGCGTGTTGCCGGGCGCTATATCCTGATGGATCCTGCATTGTCTCATCGTGCTTCGCCATTCAGTTTCTACGGGCCTGAGCGAAAAACGCCGGTTGCTGTGACGGTAGAAGAACTTCCACCGATTGATGTTGTTCTGTTATCCCACAATCATTATGACCATCTCGACAGCGCGACGGTCCGCAAGCTATTGCGACGTTTCCCGGAAGTGCAATTTATGGTGCCTTTGGGCATAAAGCGTTGGCTGGAGCGGCGCGGGGCACGATACATCGAGGAACTCGACTGGTGGGATGAGCAGCAGTTTGGTGAGCTGAAGTTTTCAGCTGTGCCGGCGCGCCACTGGAGTATGCGGACATTATGGGATCGAAACCGGTCTCTCTGGTGTGGGTGGGTGGTCAGCCATCCCGGTTTGCGGTTCTTTTTCTCCGGCGACAGCGGGTACAGCAATCAGTTTGAAATAATTGGACAACGTCTGGGACCTTTCGATTTAGCCGCAATTCCTGTCGGCGCCTATGCACCAAGATGGTTCATGCGTGCGCAACATATGGACCCGCAACAGGCAGTGGCTGTGTTTACTGAGCTGTGTTGTAAAAAGGCGGTTCCCATTCATTGGGGGGTTTTTGAATTAGCCGATGAATCACTGGATCAGCCACTGATTGAATTAGCGGAAGCCATAAGTCAAAGTGAATCGCCTGAAATGGAATTTAAACCATTAAAAATTGGCGCAAGCATTTCTAAAGATTGAATATCATTTCCACCGGTATTGGGAATATATAAGTAGCCACTTCACCTATGAAATGAGAAGTATTATCAGTTGGGTGACATTTTTTATAACACTTACACTTCGTGGGTGTTATGTGAATGTTAATTATTAGGTTCAGATAGATTAATTACCTGCTCAATTCATCTTTATCAAAACGGAATGTTTTTTGTAAGCGCGGAGAGACTTCTTTTTGTCAGAAAAAATGGATTTTTTTGTTGCTAAACAGGGCATTGAACTGCGCTTCGCCTGCCTGCAACGCAGGCGTGTTGTCTGTCAGACTATCGTGGTTGGCTTCTGGCTGGTAATGAGACGATTTTAGCGTGATCTGAGTATGAATAGAAAGCTGATATGGGATTTTGATCACGGTAATTAATATTAGTTTTTCATATGGATATTTAGTATTTGAATAAGGCGGCCGGGAGTATCGGCAAACTGTTATGTTGTTTTAACCAACTCGCAAACTTTAATTCATTATATTGTCAAAATCACCACGATAAAAAATAGTCATTACCGGGTGTCGTAATTTGGAATTCATTTTGCCTGAAGCCGGTTGGGTTTGGGCTATTATCAGGCAGGAAGTACAGGCGCACAGTTAAGGTGCATTTATTGATTTTCACTGTTTGTTTTGCACCATTTTATCTGTCTATGGCGTAATTGATTATTGCATAACCAGTCATATTGGGAGGCACTGACGTTGTGCATATACCCGTTCTGTTGCACAAGTGCCGCAAACGCCGTGTGATGCGCTGTCACCGGACCTGATCTCACGCTGTAAGGCCTGTAAAGCGTTGCCGAATGGGCACAGAAGCGGAGAGTTTTAGCGGGCTCCCGCAATAAAAATTCAAATAAAGGTGTGTTTTACGCTTACGGTTCTGCATTAAATGATCAATAATCGAAACAGGTCGTTATTGTTTTGTTTGATATGCAGGTAAAACTGCAAAGCAGAAAAAAGCATGTCTATCAACATATTTCAGCTTAACTGAACACGAAGTGCCTTTAACCGGCTCAAATATGTGCGACATGTCCATCACTGATTAAAAATGGCTTGCCATCGAATTCAGAGTATGTGATAACGCATCTGGGTAAAACGAGGTACAGTTCTGTATATGTGTGGCATTTTCAGTATAGAAGTTCTGAGTAAAGACGTTCACGTTGAATACCGCTTCTCTGCCGATTCTAATCTTAGTGCCTCAAGCAGTAACGACTCTAGTTTGTCTATGTAACGCCGCTGGGCGGTTTAAACAATCCAAAGGAAATACTCAAGATGGCAAAGATCAAAGGTCAAGTTAAGTGGTTCAACGAGTCTAAAGGTTTCGGTTTCATTACTCCTGCTGACGGCAGCAAAGATGTGTTCGTACACTTCTCTGCAATCCAGGGTAACGGCTTCAAAACTCTGGCTGAAGGCCAGAACGTAGAGTTCGAAATCCAAGACGGCCAGAAAGGCCCGTCAGCAGTTAACGTAACTGCAATCTAAGCAGCGTTAGCTGTAAAAAAACCCGCCAAGGCGGGTTTTTTTGTGTCAGCCGTTCAGGCTCAGAGGATCATGATCCCTGATTGCTGGTTACGTCCGCTGATACCCGGGTGTGTCGGGTCTTGTGCCCGCTGATGGCTGTTACGGCGAAAACTCGTGTACCTGAATCCGGTTCCGGCTGCATCGGGCGAGCAAATCGTGCAACGGCCTGCACGATCAACGCCTGCAAATCCTAACGCCCGCAATTTGGCTTCAGCAATGGCAACCAGATCAAGATGGCGGTGGCTTGGTGAGATGAGTGCAGGGGGTAAATCGAGACGTTGCAGAAAAGTATCAATCAGTTCCTGACTGACTTCATAACAGCAGGCTCCTGCGGACGGGCCGACAGACACAAACCAGTCAGAAGTATCACCCGACTGATTAATCCGCTGTGCCATTTGCTCCAGAATGCCGTCAATCAGCCCGCGCCAGCCTGCGTGCACTGCCGCAACTTCTCTGCCATCTTTGCGACAGAAAATTACCGGTAAGCAGTCTGCAGTGAAAACGGCAAGAAGAATGCCCGGCATAGCGGTGATGAAGCCATCTGCCTCACCGCATTCCTGGCCTGCGACTGTCACATCGACAATCCGTGTGCCGTGTACCTGTTTTTTTCCGGGACAGGTCGCTTCATAGCTTTGCAGATGTTCAGGCAGCAACGCCTGTTTATCGCCAAAGCCATGCACAATACCGGGGATTTGACTGAGTAAAGCTGAGTGGTCACTCATCTTGTGTCTCGTTAGAAAATGTTATGCAACCAGTGTAGCCGCCTTTGAGCGGGATTTTCCAGCAGTTGCAACCCCTGAGCACCTTCTTTAGACTTAACACTATTGCGAATTTTCGCCCCCTCAGACTTTTCTTGCAGGTTTTCCGCATGACTTATCAGTGCCCGCTTTGTTTCCAGCCGCTTACGCTGACCGGTCAGCAATGGTGTTGTCCCGCCAACCATCAGTTTGATAACGCAAAAGAGGGGTATGTCAATCTGATGCCCGTACAGCACAAACGCTCAAAGCAGCCGGGTGACAGCCCGGAAATGATGATATCGCGTCGTGCTTTTCTTGATGCAGGCCATTACCAGCCTTTGCGTGACCGTCTGACAGATATTCTGGACGACGTCATCGCGCAAACGGCGGACACATTGCTGGATATTGGCTGCGGGGAAGGGTACTACACCGCCGCATTCGCTGAGAGGCTCACACAAAAACGTGCGCTGAAAGTGTTTGGGCTGGATGTCGCGAAAGTGGCCATCCGTTATGCATCCAAACGTTATCGCGATGTGTCATTTTGTGTGGCTTCCAGCCATCGCTTACCTTTTGCTGAGGGTTCACTGGATGCGGTCATTCGTATTTATGCACCCTGTAAGGCGCAGGAATTGTACCGGGCGATAAAACCGGGCGGCCTGGTGGTTACGGTGGCACCGGGACCACGTCATTTATATCAGCTGAAAGGGTTGATATACCAGGATGTACAACTGCATGCTGATCTCGATGAGCAGCTGGAAGGTTTTGACCGGATAAGTACGGAAGCGCTCGCCTATGACATGATGCTTTCCGGAGAACAGGCGTTTGATTTATTGCAGATGACGCCATTTGCATGGCGGGCGACAGAAGAAGTGATGGCCAACTTAAAGGCCGAGACAGCCTTTGAATGCGAGACAGACTTCCTCATCAGGATACATCAGCGTGCGTCAGCGTAAATAACCCAGATGCTCCAGCAGGATGCTCGACCCAATTCCGATCAGAACCGCACCTCCTAAAACTTCGGCCCATTTGCCTAACAGCGGGCCGATAAAACGCCCGACCATTATCCCGAGCGTTGACATCACCATGGTCGCCATACCGATGAGCAGCGCGGTAAGGATGATGTTCACTTCAAGAAAAGCTAAACCGACGCCGATCGCCAGAGCATCAAGGCTGGTGCCGATAGCCGTTGCAGCCAGGATCCAGAACCCGTGACGGGTTGCCGTTGTCAGGTTATCTTCCGGCTTATTTTTTAGCCCTTCGATGATCATGCGTGCGCCCAGAATAAACAGCAGGGTAAACGCGACCCACTGGCTCCACTGCATGATGTACTGGCTGGCAAATAAGCCCATATACCAGCCAATCAGTGGCGTTATGGCTTCTATGACACCGAAAATAAAACCCGTGCGGACGGCCTCGCGAAAGCAAGGACGATGAAGGCTGGCGCCTTTGCCAATTGATGCGGCGAAGGCGTCCATGGACATGCCAAATGCAAGAATAAGCGTAGCGGATAAGTTCACGAGAATAGCCCCCAAATGACGGCGCAACCTTACCACACTATTTTTATTCGGGACAACACCAAATAAAATGGGGTTTTAAATAATGCCGTATGTTGGGGAATAACAATATTATTGACAAGGTATTTATCAACATTGTTATCTGTAAGGTTAACTTAAATCCTGGGAAATATGCACCATGCTATAACTGATAACTCATGGTCTAAATTCAAGCTATTGATTATTAACCATAATTTTATATATTCTTTCAAGGTCATCCAGTTCGTTTACGCGAATTAATAACTTTTTCTGTTCTAATTCAAATACCAGGATACCGTCTTCAGAAAGATTCATACTGCGGATCCGATCGTAGGTGATGAAAGTGTTGGCGAAATAAAAACCCTCCTCTTTGAAGAGCATTTTTGGCCAGCGGATAAAAGAGAGATAGAAAGCAATCAGCCCGAGGCCGATCAGTAAATAATTGGTAATAACGGTGCCATTCGCATGGATATTATTATAAAGAAGAATAGCCAGAAGACCGATAAAGATAATCGAATCGAGTCTGTTACGGCGGCGCAGGTTGACCCGCAGGCGAGTTTTACCCTTGCGTGTACCCATGATGAATTCGTCATAGATGGCGTAGGCAAGCAACAGGAGAGTGAAAAGGGCGAGGACGATATCGGTTACAGACATGAAAACTCCAGCTAACAGCCATCAGGCAAAGCAAAGTAAAAATGACAAAGAGATAAATAGCAGAAACAAAAAAGCCGGGGAAAGATTTCCCCGGCTTTGAAGGTTATCAGAGACCTAGCAGGCCAATCCAGTAACCGAAGATACCGATGGCGAAGAAGCCAACGATGATCCACAACGCATTCACTTTCTTCCGCAATAGCCACATACAACCGAAGGTCAGCAGTAATGGCACCAGACCCGGCATCAGCTGGTCCAGAATAGTCTGGACAGTCGTGACGGTGGTATGGCCCGTCTGGTCGGTGATTTTCGACACGACTAGCGGAATGTTAACGTGTGTCCACTTGTTAACCAGGGCCCCCATGACAAAGAGGCCGAGAATTGACGCCCCCTCGGTCAGTTTTTGCAGGAAGCCGCCGCCCATATCGTTAACGATATCGACACCTTTTTTGTAGCCATAAGACACGCCGTAGTAGCGGGTCAGCAGGCGTACGAGGTTAAACAGAACAAAGAACAGCAACGGACCCAGCAAGC
Organism: Rahnella sp. WP5; assembly: GCF_000745615.1. Taxonomy (NCBI): domain Bacteria; kingdom Pseudomonadati; phylum Pseudomonadota; class Gammaproteobacteria; order Enterobacterales; family Yersiniaceae; genus Rahnella; species Rahnella sp. WP5. The sequence continues at coordinate 706,166 of NZ_KN050721.1, forward strand.
TGCCGGTCATCGCAATACCCGCACCCAATGCAGCAAACACCGGACGCACAGTACCCCAGAAGATCGGGTCACCCACACCGGCCAGAGGCCCCATCAGACCGACTTTCAGGCCGTTGATGGCTGCGTCGTCGATAGGTGCGCCATTGGCACGCTGTTCTTCCATCGCCAGCGTCACACCCAGAACCGGAGCCGCAACGTAAGGATGGGTATTAAAGAATTCCAGGTGGCGTTTGATAGCCGCTTTGCGATCGTCGTTATTTTCAGGGTAGAGACGACGGATTGCAGGCACCATACAGAAGCAGAAGCCCAGAGCCTGCATACGTTCGAAGTTCCATGACCCCTGGAAAAGGTTGGAGCGTATAAACACACCGCGAATATCGCTGGCCGTGAGTTTTTTAACTGCAGTTTGATCAACCATGTCCTTCACCCTTAATCCAATTCGTTGTCGAGATCGTTAACACCCGGTGCAGCCGCCGCTTGCGCAGACTTGTTGTATTTCGGGCTCAACTGGATGTAAAGAACAGCCATCACCACACCAATCACACCCAGTGCAACCAGGTTGAAGTTGGTGAATGCAGCAGTAACGAAACCGAGGTAGAAGAACGGCATCAGATAGCCAGCACGCATCATGTTGATGACCATGGCGTAACCCACGACGACGATCATACCACCGGCGATGTTCAGACCGTTGGTAACCACTTCAGGGATTGAAGCCAGTAAGTCATGAACAATAGCAGTACCCACAGACACAGCAACAATCACAGCAGGGATGGCAATACGCATTGCCTGCAGGATCAACGCTGAAACGTGGATCCAGCTAATCGCGCTCAGATTCCCTTTTTCAGCCGCTTTATCCGCTGCGTGCTGGAAGGCGACGGTGATGGTACGAACGATGATGGTTAATACCTGACCTGCTGCTGCCAGCGGGATCGCCAGTGCGATACCAGCACCGACAGACTGACCGCCTGCGATAACCAGAATGGTAGAAATGATAGAGGCGAGGGCAGCATCCGGCGCAACGGCAGCACCGATGTTCATCCAGCCAAGCGCGATCATTTCCAGAGTACCCCCGATGATGATCCCGGTTTTTACATCACCAAGAACAAAACCGATCAAAGTACAGGCGACTAACGGACGGTGAAACTGAAATTCATCCAGGATCGAACCCATCCCGGCAATACATGCGACAATAAATATCAGCACAATTTGTAGTGTGGTGATCTCCATTGCACTTCTCCTATGACCAAAGGACGCTGAGTATAAACAGGCACACCAGACAGATAACGTTGAGGGAATCTGCCAACAACGGTGCGCTTATTAATTCATTTTATTAATGAGATCCATCATCTTGAGGCGTGAGTCAGTAGAGACTTTACGCACTTCAAGTTCGATACCTTTTTCATTCAGTTTCCTGAATGCTTCGATATCTTTTTCATCGACAGACACGGCGTTATTCACCTGAGTTTTGCCCTGGCGGAAAGCCATACCACCGATATTAACGGAGGTAATGGTCACGCCACCTTCAACCAGACGCAGAACATCTGTCGGGTTAGTGAACAGGAACATGACGCGATCGCCCGCGTATTTTGGGTTATCCCAGACACGAATGGCTTTCGCAACGTCAACAACGTGTGCGGTAACACCAGGAGGAGCAACCTGAGTCAGCAACGTTTTACGCACGGTATCGGCAGCCACTTCGTCGCTGACAACAATAATGCGTGTCACGTTGGTTTCTTTGGTCCAGCGGGTCGCTACCTGGCCATGGATCAAACGGTCATCGATTCGGGCAAGGCCGATCTTCATATGGTCGTTCGGACCGGCAGGTTTCGCCGGGGCGGCTGCTTTTGGCGCAGGGGCGGCGGCAGGGGCTTGAGCGGCAGGTTCAGGGGTTTTCAGCGCTTTTACGCCGATACGACCCGTCTCCACTGCAATGGCAACCAGTTCTGCGAAAGCAGGATTGTCATCACGTGCCATGAAAGTCTCTGCCAGCATCGGGATGTTAACACCGGTGACAACTTCGTAATTTTCCTTATCGACAACAATACGGCTGGCGGCATTGAACGGGCTGCCACCCCAGGTGTCGACCAGGAAAAGGACGCCGCTGCTGGTGTCTAAACCACCCAACTTAGCCGTGTACTTTTCGATCAGGGTTTCGGCGTTTTCGCCGGGAACGAAATCAATAAAGGCGACATTATCCTGTTCACCTAAAATCATTTCCGCTGTTTTCAGCAATTGCTCAGCTGCTGACCCGTGCGTGCCGATGATAATAGCAATACTCACTCGCTACCTCCTCTGTTAACTCTGGGAAAGAGTTATGCACATAAGTAATGGTGCTGATGATATCCGCCCGTTTTTATTCCTGAGGCGGACGGGGCATTCCGTGCGTCCTGACTGTCCTTAATTTCTGATAAGACTGCAAAACTATAAATGGCAGAACCTCAACGGGTTGTGCGACGTGATTTATTTTAGTGTGCGAAAAAATAATTTTTGTGACGACTGTCCGTTATTGAACGACGTATTGTGAATACGGTTTCACATCGCACATTAAAACAGCATAGATGTTACAAACTGATGCTGAAGGTAAAAGATCACTCTTTCTTCAAATAATCATTCCTGATAAAGTGATTTTCCGAATAATTGAACAGGAGTACCGGGCCTCAGCCCTCCCTATGGACTGTCACCGACGTCACTATTCTTCGCTTTTTCACCTCATTCTTACCGGCAAATCTGCCCCGATGGGCCTGATTTCAGCCGCACTGAAACCGCTTTCATCTGCTATTTCTGCAGTCAATACTTCCGGACGGTCATCTGACAGCCTGGGGTGTGGTGTTTTTGTGCGTCTTTTTTCTTTAACTCATTGCGGAGTCTGACATGGAATTTTTGATGGACCCTTCAATTTGGGTCGGTTTGCTGACGCTTGTCGTGCTTGAAATTGTTCTGGGTATCGACAACCTTGTTTTTATTGCCATTCTTGCTGATAAACTGCCGCCGAAGCAGCGTGATAAAGCCCGTATCATCGGCCTCTCGCTGGCGCTGATCATGCGTTTAGGTTTGCTTTCACTGATTTCGTGGATGGTGAAACTAACCACGCCGCTGTTCAGTATTGCGCAGTTCAGTTTCTCCGGCCGTGATCTGATTTTGTTAGTCGGGGGGATATTCCTGCTATTCAAAGCCACCACCGAGCTGCATGAGCGGCTGGAAGGGCATGACGAGCATGGAGCAACGAATCGCGGCTATGCCAGCTTCTGGGCTGTAGTGGCGCAGATTGTTGTGCTGGACGCGGTCTTCTCGCTGGACGCGGTGATAACCGCCGTCGGTATGGTGAATAACCTGGCCGTCATGATGACTGCAGTGATTATCGCCATGGGCGTGATGCTGCTGGCATCGAAATCGCTGACCCGTTTCGTAAACAACCATCCGACCGTCGTGGTGCTATGCCTCAGCTTCCTGCTAATGATTGGTCTGAGTCTGATTGCTGAAGGCTTCGGTTTCCACATTCCGAAAGGTTACCTGTACGCCGCGATTGGTTTCTCTATCCTGATTGAATTGTTCAACCAGATTGCGCGCCGCAACTTCCTGAAAAGCCAGTCCAGCCGTCCGATGCGTGAACGTACAGCGGAAGCTATTCAGCGACTGATGGGCGGGAAACGCCAGAATGAGCATGAAGATGAGCCCGCCGGCGATGTATTGCCAGCCGGTGAAACCTTTGCGGAAGAAGAACGTCACATGATCACCGGCGTGCTGACGCTGGCGTCACGCTCCCTGCGCAGCATCATGACGCCACGCACCGAGATTTCCTGGGTAGACTGTGAAAAGTCACCGGACGAAATCCGCAGTCAGCTTCTCGATACGCCGCACAGCCTGTTCCCGATTTGCCGTTATTCACTGGATGATGTTATCGGTGTGGTGCGTGCCAAAGATCTGCTGGTGGCGCTGGAAAACGGTGAAAGCATTGTCGCGTTCGCGGAAAAAACGCCGCCGATTGTGGTGCCGGAAACCATGGACGTCATCAACTTGTTAGCCGTTCTGCGTAAAGCCAAAGGTCGTCTGGTGATGGTCAGCAATGAGTTTGGTGTGATTCAGGGGCTGGTGACGCCGCTGGATGTGCTGGAGGCCATCGCGGGTGAATTCCCGGACGAAGATGAAACGCCGGACGTCGTGACTGACGGTGATAGCTGGATTGCTAAAGGCGGAACCGATTTGCATCTGTTGCAGCAAATTCTGGACGTCAAAACGCTGGTGAATGCCGACGACGATTTTGCTTCTCTTGCCGGGCTGCTGCTGTCGAAATCAGGACAAATGCCGGTCGTGGGTGAAGTGATCGAAATGGCGTCGCTGCACTTTGAAATTCTTGACGTGTCGGAATACCGTATCGAACGCGTGCGTATTACGCGGCTGAAATCAGAAGACAAATGGGATGAAGACCAGTAACGGGGCTTTATTTCGGGATGTAAAACGGCGACTCAGGTCGCCGTTTTTTATGGTCGGGGAAAACGGGCTCCCACCTTCAGACCGGATCTGTATTATCCTGCAATTCCATGTTTTGCGTAGTTTTTTTATAACGTTCCAGCCAGATCGGGAATACTTCTATAGGCATCGGGCGGGCAAAGTAATAGCCCTGCAATGAATCGACCCTGCGTTCGCGCAGATAATCTACCTGCTCACGGGTTTCCACCCCTTCAGCAATCAGCTTTAGATTGAGACGCTGCGCCAGTGTGATGATGGTATCCGTGACGGTGGCGTTAATCGCATCGGTGCCAATGGAGGCCGTAAACGCCTGATCGATTTTCAGCACATCGGGATTAAGGGTTTTGAGATAGCTCAGGGAACTGTGACCCGTCCCGAAATCATCAATGGCCAGCAGAATACCCATTTCTTTCAACTGTGAAATCTCAGCAGCACGTAACTCCTGTAACCGCGTCCGTTCCGTCAGCTCCAGCATGAGAGAAACTGACGGCTGCGCCGGAAGCCACAGCTTTCGGATGTCATCAACAATTTCCATATTATTAAAGTGTTGTGCTGCAACATTAATACTGACGTAAAAACCCGGCGTTGCCGGAAATACGGACAGATTTTCAGCGACTGTCTGAATGAGATAGCGTGTCAGCGCAATGATTAAACCGTGCTGTTCTGCCAGAGGAATAAACACATCGGGCGAAACCCATTCCTGCCGGCGGTTTTTCCAGCGCATCAGTGTTTCCACGCCAATACAACGGCCATCCGTACTGTTAATAATGGGCTGACAATAAACTTTAAACTCGCGGTGGGAAATGCCGTGGCTGATTGGATAAGCCAGACTGATGCGACTGCCGGAGAACAGATATATGGCTGTTGCTGTCAGCAGGCTGATCAGAACCGACAACGGCAGATGTGAAAACAGCTCCTCCCAGGCCAGTGTGCTGGCTTCTTCACCATAAATAGAGACCGCAAAATCATATTTTTCCGATCGGGCGCTCAGCAAAGGGGGGCGCGGCAGGGCACTGGTGTTGATGATTGAATTTTTGCCGTATTCGAGATTTTGTTGTCCGACGTTGAGAACGATGTGGCTGGCATAAGGCGGCTGGGGCTCGAGCAGGAAATTCGACAAGATCCCGATGTTATAGACAAACAGTTCACCGTTAAGATTATCCGGTGTGGTCGGATGCCATAAAACCAGCGTCGGTGTATCGACACGGCTCCATTTCGAAGCGCGCAGCTCAAGTTGGGTTTTACCCTGTGCGAAGGAAGGCAAGGTTTGATTGAAATTCAGATCCAGCGTGCCCACCAGGCTTGAACAAACAATGGTGCCGTTGCTGACGAGACTGATTGAACGTAATGTTTGCATGCGGGCGACGGTTTGCTGCAACAGAGGTTGCTGTGCCTTACAGGCGAGTGTCTGGTCGAAAGGAATAATTTTGCCGGCCGGAGAAGCGGGTTCAAGCAATTTTTCCAGTTTTTCAACGGTGTGAACAGCCACCCGTTTTTGATCTTCGGCGATAACCTGGGCTTGTTCGTAGATACGAATGCCCAGCGTCAGAAGCAGCGTACATATCCCCATTGCACTGGCGAGCGCAATGCGATAGTAGCGATACTTCGCGAGTCCGGTCTGGGAGAACAGCATCGTTCTAATCCTTTTATCCCGAGTTAAAGGCAGGCTCAAAATTATTATTTTAAAGGGTTACCGATGCGTAACAGCCATTTCGTTTTTATAGAGAGTAGCTGTAAATCGTCGGGCGCTCAGTTTGAGTAGCGGCAAACTCCCTATATTTCTCTGTTCAAATCGAAAAAAAACATACAGGTGACAGTGTCACTGAGGTTTTTCCTGTCCATTTCCGACATTTACGCAGACGTAATAAGGGGGACCCGGACAGGGAAATCAGCATGCCGCACCTGCAGGGTATAATGCAAGTCTCACTACCATTATGTATTGATAATACAACAGGTTGCTGTTAGCGAAGGTTTTATTGCTGCCGGCTACCGGCCAGGTGGTATTTCCTGCGGTAAATTGGTTGAAATTAATACAACCTGAAAATACCGCAGGAAGAGGTCATCTTTTCGACCGGATCAGTCGCACTGAACCTTAATCGCCAGACCGCCACGCGAGGTTTCCCGATATTTGGAATTCATATCTTTACCGGTTTCGTACATTGTCTCAATGACTTTATCCAGTGAAACTCTCGGCTCACTGGTACGGCGTAATGCCATACGGGCGGCATTAATGGCTTTCACTGACGCGATGGCATTACGTTCGATGCACGGTACCTGAACTTGTCCGGCAACAGGGTCACAGGTTAATCCCAGATTGTGTTCCATGCCAATTTCGGCCGCAACGCATACCTGTTCCGGGCTGCCGCCCAGCAATTCCGTCAAGCCTGCCGCCGCCATTGAACAGGCTACGCCAACTTCACCCTGACAGCCCACTTCAGCGCCTGAAATCGACGCATTCATTTTATACAGAATACCGATAGCACCGGAACTCAGGAAATAACGCAGATAAATGTCCGGGCTGACCGACTGAATGAACTGGTCATAATACGCCAGCACCGCAGGCACAATGCCGCATGCGCCGTTGGTGGGCGCCGTCACGACACGTCCGCCCGCCGCATTTTCTTCGTTAACCGCGAGGGCAAACATATTCACCCAGTCGATCACGTTCATCGGGTCACTGGAAAGTTTGTCGTTAGACACAAGCATCCGGCGCAGGGCAGAAGCACGACGCGGCACCCGCAACGGGCCAGGCAGAACGCCTTCGGTATTCAGGCCGCGATCGATACAGGCCTGCATGGTGTGCCAGATCTTCTCGAAATACTGCTCGATGTCCTGCTTACTGTGTTGCGCCAGCTCGTTTTTCATCACCAGACCGGATAATGACAGCCCGGTTTCCTTACATTTTGCCAGCATTTCACTGGCCGAATTAAAGCTGTACGGCACCATCACTTCATCCAGCACAGGCTGACCGAAATGCTCGTCATCAACGATAAAGCCGCCGCCGACCGAGTAATAGGTTTTGCTGTAAATCATCTTGTCGCCAGCAAAAGCGTGAATTTGCATGGCGTTTTCGTGACGCGGTAAATTCTCCCCGCGGAACACCATACCGGTATCACGTGGGAAATCGACTTCATGCTGGGTTCCGCCCAGCGGCAGACGCTCACGTTGCTCAACGTCGCGGATAAAATGCGGAATGCCGTCGATGTCGACGGTATCTGGCTGATTGCCCGCCAGACCTAAAATAATGGCGATATCTGTGTGGTGGCCTTTACCTGTCAGAGACAAAGAACCAAAAACGTCCACGGCGACACGCGTAACGGCAGGCATCATGCCCTTTTCCAGCAGGTCATCAGCGAACTGTTTGCCTGCTTTCATCGGGCCCAAAGTATGGGAACTGGAAGGGCCAATCCCGACCTTGAACATGTCGAAAACGCTAATCACGTCGAATACTCCTGTAATAGATTGCGGCAGGGAACGGGATCCCTGGCTTCCATAAATGAACCAACACCAGAGACAGCCCTTATGGACGGGTCTCTTGTTCTTATGGATAGACTTATAGTTTAAAAGGGCTGAGAGGCAAAAGTTTCATTTTTCGCATGAAATAAACTTATTTGATGCAAAAGTGTGATCGTAATGTAATCACTGAGCTCAGACTTCAACCTGCCGGGCCAACTGACGGATGATTCCCGCCGTCAGCCCCCAGACAAATTGTTGCTGATACCAGGACAGATAAACCCGGTGGTGAGTGCCTCTGCGGTGAATATCCAGAGGGTGATAACGAGCGAGATCAAAGGCTTCCCGCAGCGGCATTTCAAACAACTCGGCGACTTCATCTTCCGCGGGATGCAGTGGTACATCAACAGGCAACAGCCCGATAACCGGCGTGACCTGAAAACCGCTGCTGCTGTCCTGCGGCGACAGTGTGCCTAATATATGAACCTGTTCAGGGGGGATCGCGACCTCTTCATGCGCTTCGCGTAATGCGGTGGCAATAATTGAGGCATCGGAAGCATCTGCTGCACCACCGGGAAAGGCGACCTGGCCGGCGTGTTTACGCAACTGATCGGAGCGGCGCGTCAGTAAAAGGGTCGGTTCCGGACGGCAGATAATCGGGATCAACACAGCGGCGTGGCGGGTTCCGCGCAACGCCGCAGCAGGCAGGCGCGGCTGCTGCAATTGAAAACGCAGGATGAAATCTTCCACAGCAGGTGAAAACGTCTGTAAGGGCGCGTGTTGTTCCAGCAGCGTCACGGCTGTATTTCTCCTAATTCAGGCAGAATACGGGCAATCTTATCAAAAGTTTCCTGATATTCCGCCTGTTCCTGACTGTCAGCGACGATCCCGCCACCCGCCCAGCAGTAAATTTTGCCCTGTGCGGTGAGCAATGTGCGGATGGTGATATTGCTGTCCATCGTGCCGCAGCAACTCAGATATGCAATGCTGCCGCAATAGCCGTTGCGCCGTTGCGGTTCAAGTTCTTCGATAATTTCCATGGCACGCACTTTGGGCGCACCGGTAATGGAGCCACCGGGGAAACAGGCACGCAATAAGGCGCTGGCGTGACAGGTTTCGGGTAACCGGGCGGTGATCGTGCTGACCAGATGATGGACGGCGGGGAAGGGCTCCACAACGAACAGCTCCGGCACCCGCACACTGCCGGGTGTCGCCACGCGGCCAATATCGTTGCGCAGCAAGTCGACTATCATCAGGTTCTCGGCGCGATCCTTTTCCGATGCCGCCAGTCGTTCTGCCTGCTGCATATCCTCAGTCGGATCTTCGCAGCGCGGCAGCGTTCCCTTAATCGGGCGGGTCTGGATTTCAGCGTCTTTCAGCCAGATGAAACGCTCGGGAGAAAGACAGACAACGGCATTTTCCGGCAGACGCAGAAACGCGGAGAAAGGGGCGCGGTTAGCCTGATTGAGGCGCAGGAAAGCCTGCCATTCATCGCCGCTGTATTCTGTCGAAAACCGCTGAGCCAGATTGATCTGATAGCAATCACCACTGTGAATATATTCCTGAATCTTACGGAATTTCTCACCGTATTCTTCGCGGCTCATATTTGCCCGCCACGGCGCATGTAAACGGAAAGGCGCAGGAGAAGGAACAGGTTGGTACTGGGCCAGCCAGCGTAAACGTTCAGAAATGTCACCCTGGCAAATCAGCGTCAGGCGCTGTAAATGGTGATCGGCAATCAGCGCCCAGTCATAAATCCCTGCCGCCATATCCGGCAGGTCAATATCCCGTTCTGCAGTTTCAGGCAATGTTTCTATCCTGCGCCCCAGGTCATAACCGAACAAACCCAGTGCGCCGCCCAGAAAAGGAAAATCCGCTGAACTTTCTGCCTGTAAACCGGCCACTGCCATTTGCTCTTCCAGTAAAGCAAACGGATCTTCTGCCCGGGTTTCGGCCATGCCGTTGTGCTCAATCTGCGTTAGCTTGCCACGTGTGGTCAGCGTGATCAGCGGATCGGCCACCAGAATATCGAAACGATTATGCTGGTGCTGTGCCGAACCTGAATGCAGTAACATCGCCCACGGCAAAGCAGAAAGCGGCGCGAACCGTTCAGTTATTGCATCGGGCTGATAAGGTAATGAATGGAAAACAACGGGTTGGGCGAATGGCATGACGGGTATGAGTTTCTCTGGCGCAGTGACTATTTTTCAGGATCCTAACACAGATCGGGCTGCCTGAAAGCAGCGCAGGCGATTTGCGTGAATAAGGCGTATACTGTGCAACCCCGCACTGCGCGGGCTTTTTATTATCACCCGTACAACAGGACACTCCCATGCTGACAGGTATGCCTTCATTATCACATCACGAACAAGAACAGGCCGCCGATCGTATCCGCCAGTTAATGGAAAACGGCATGAGCAGCGGCGAAGCCATTGCGACAGTTGCAGAAGAAATCCGCGAAACGCATAAAGGCGACCGTGTGACCGTCATTTTTGATGACGAAGACGACGAATAAAACGTTGCTCCGCAGTTTCCCTTTGCTGCAAAGAAAAACCGGACTCTTTTCAGGCGTCCGGTTTTTTTTCATCTCAGCGTCAGGAATGGATTAGCCTTTAACCACCACTGCCGCCGCTGCCTGTTTGGCCTGTTCCACGGCGTCTTCAACGTTGTCCGCCGTCGCCAGCGCTACGCCAAGACGGCGCTTACCACTGATTTCCGGCTTACCGAACAGACGGATCTGGTTGTAACCGGTCAGTGCGTTTCCCAGGCCGGTAAACGTCACGTTGCTGCTGGTCAGTTCCGGCAGGATTACGGCAGAAGCGGAAGGGCCGAACTGGCGGATATTGCCCACCGGCAGACCGAGGAATGCGCGCACATGCAGGGCGAACTCTGATAAATCCTGAGAAATCAGCGTCACCATCCCGGTGTCGTGCGGGCGAGGTGACACTTCGCTGAAGATCACTTCATCACCACAAACAAACAGTTCAACGCCAAACAGGCCTTTACCGCCCAACGCTTTCACCACTTTCTCTGCGATGTCTTTGGCGCGCTGCAATGCAAGGTCTGTCATCTGCTGTGGCTGCCAGGATTCGCGGTAATCACCGTCTTCCTGACGGTGTCCGATTGGCGCACAGAAATGAATGCCATCAACGGCGCTGATCGTCAGCAGGGTAATTTCAAAATCAAACTTCACCAGACCTTCGAGGATGACCCGTCCGCCGCCAGCACGGCCACCTTGTTGGGCATAATCCCATGCCGCCTGTAACTGATCGGCACTGCGGATCAGGCTCTGACCTTTACCGGAAGAGCTCATCACCGGTTTGATAATGCACGGATAGCCGATGGCGTCGATCGCCTCACGGAAAGCCGCTTCATCATCGGCAAACTGATAAGTGGAAGTGGGCAGCTTCAGCGTTTCGGCAGCCAGACGACGGATGCCTTCGCGGTTCATGGTCAGGCGTGTCGCTTCAGCACAAGGCACGACGTTGTGACCCTGTTTTTCCAGCTCGACCAGCATGCTGGTGGCAATCGCTTCGATTTCCGGCACGATAAAATCAGGGTGTTCGCTTTCGATAACCTGTTTCAGTGCATCGCCATCCAGCATATTAATGACATGGCTGCGATGGGCGACCTGCATCGCGGGTGCATCGGCGTAGCGATCAACGGCGATCACTTCCAGACCCAGTCGCTGGCATTCAATCGCCACTTCTTTGCCCAGTTCGCCGGAGCCTAATAACATGACGCGGGTGGCGCCAGTGCGCAGTGCAGTACCAATGGTTAACATAGCTTCGTACCCAGATCTGTGTGAAGGAAAATAGGAATTTCGGCGCGCAGTATATCTGAAATTATTGTCGACGAAAACGATTGCGCAGTGCTGTTGATAAATTTAAGCGGGAATAAAAGCAGGATTTTTTTAGCCTGTTTTCTGCCGTTTAAGGCAGTCTGCGGGCGTCTCTGTTATCATTTACCCAAACCATGGCGTCAGGCTTCCTGCCGCTGTCCCGATTTTTGCCTCACATAAAGAGTTATCGCCCTTGAGCACGCATTCCTTTTCTGCCCTGACATTACCCGTTGAGCAACTTTCTAACCTGAATGAACTGGGTTACACCGAAATGACCCCGATTCAGGAAGCGTCGTTGCCTGCCATCCTGCTGGGTCAGGACGTCCGCGCCAAAGCCAAAACCGGCAGCGGTAAAACAGCCGCTTTCGGTATCGGTTTACTGAACAGCATTACCGTTTCACAGTTCGTCGCTCAGGCGCTGGTATTGTGTCCGACCCGCGAACTGGCCGATCAGGTCAGCAAAGAATTACGCCGTCTGGCGCGTTTTACCCAAAACATCAAAATTCTGACTCTGTGCGGTGGCCAGGCAATCGGGCCACAGCTTGAATCGCTGGTCCATCCGCCGCACATTGTGGTGGGTACGCCGGGCCGTATTCAGGAGCATTTGCGTAAAGGCACGCTGAAACTGGACGAACTGAAAGTACTGGTGCTGGATGAAGCGGACCGCATGCTGGATATGGGCTTTAGCGAAGATATCGAAGATGTCGTCAGTTATACGCCGCAGGATCGCCAGACGCTGCTGTTCTCCGCGACGTATCCGGACGGCATTGAGCGCATCAGTTCTAAATTTCAGCGTCAGCCGCTGAAGGTAGAAATCGAAGGTGAAGATGACATTGCTGATATCAGGCAGATTTTCATCGAAGCCGACAAACATCAGCGCTTATCGCTGCTGGCCGCAGTGCTGTATCAGTATCAGCCGACTTCCTGTGTGGTGTTCTGTAACACCAAACGTGACTGTCAGGATGTTTGTGATGACCTGAAGGCGAAAGGCATCAGTGCGCTGGCGCTGAACGGCGACCTCGAGCAGCGTGACCGCGACCGCGTACTGGTGCGTTTCTCCAACGGCAGTTGCCGCGTACTGGTGGCGACAGATGTGGCGGCGCGCGGGCTGGACATTAAACAGCTCGGCCTGGTCATTAATTACGAGCTGTCTTTCGACCCGGAAGTTCACGTTCACCGCGTGGGCCGTACCGGTCGTGCGGGCACCAGTGGTCTGGCCGTCAGTCTCGTGACACCGCAGGAAATGCCGCGTGTAACGGCGCTGGAAGATTACACCCGCCAGCGGTTTACCTGGCAGCCCGCAGCGCAGGCACTGGCCGCCGCCCCGGTGGCGCTTGATCCTGAAATGGCAACGTTATGCATCGATGGCGGCCGTAAAGCCAAAATCCGTCCCGGCGATATTCTGGGCGCGCTGACCGGTGACGCCGGGCTGACCGCAGCTGAAGTCGGTAAAATCGATATGTTCCCGGTTCATGCTTATGTGGCGATTCGTCAGAAGAGCGCTAAGAAAGCGCTGCAACGTTTGCAGGAAGGGAAAATTAAAGGCAAGAATTGCAAAGCCATTATCTTGCGTTAACCGGGTTTCTTATCGCTTTGCATTGGTCGTCTTGTTGTTAATGTTGTGTTATTGCCTTGTTGAGGATTATATTATCTAACGCAAGCGATGACCTTGTCTTATGTAGGGATATTGTCCGGCAAGGTCAACTGAATGAACGACAAAGACTGGGAAGACGAACGATGAAAAAGATAATCTTGGGCGTTGTGATGGCCGTTGCAGGAATGAGCGGTCTGAGCCAGGTTGCACAGGCCGATGAGCCTGAAGTGAGAACGGCAACGGTAACACCCTGTTCCACGGCCACAAAAGATGAAGTGGCAGCACTGGTTAAACGTGATTTCCTGCAAAACCGTATTCCGCGCTGGGATGCAGATAAAAAAGTGCTCGGCACTTCCACGCCGGTCGCGTGGGTGGTGACTGACAGCATCAGCGGCAATAACGCCAGATGGAATATCCCGCTAAAAGTGCGCGGTGATCACACTGATAAAACCTATCAGGTGACCCTCAACTGCCAGATCGGCGAAATCAGCTACAGCACGCCGGTATAGCCTTTCTGCACTTCCGGTTGCGTCCGTTATTTCTTAGCGGACGCATTATTTCCCTGCATTGACGTCTCTTGGTTTCCCTGCCTAAACCTGTCACTCTTGTCACACCGCAAAGAGGACAAAGAGATCCCGAGATGATGACACCTCCAAAGGCTGAAAAACGCCCGCAAACCCTGAGCGTACACGGCGATGACCGCGTCGATAACTATTACTGGCTGCGTGATGATGACCGCGCCGATCCTCAGGTTCTGGCGTATCTGACCGCTGAAAACCAATATACCGAACAGGCCATGCAACCGCATCAGGCGCTGCGTGAAACCCTGTATGGCGAAATGGTTGCGCGTATTGCGCAACAGGATCATTCCGTTCCCTACGTGAAACATGGCTACCGTTATCAGACCCGCTATGAACCGGGCAACGAATACGCCATTTATCTGCGTCAGCCCGCAGCGGAACATGAAAACTGGAGCACGCTGATTGATGGCAATGAACGTGCCAGAGACAGCGAATTTTACACGCTGGGCGGTCTGGATATCAGCCCTGATAACAAACTGATGGCCGTGGCGGAAGACTTTCTTTCGCGCCGTCAGTACGACATCCGCATCAAAAAACTTGATGACGAAACCTGGACTGACGATCAGCTGAAAAACACCTCCGGCAGCAGCGAATGGGCGAACGATTCTCAGACACTGTATTACGTGCGCAAACACAAGAAAACGTTGCTGCCGTATCAGGTTTATCGCCACGTGGTCGGCACTGATCCTAAGACCGACAAGCTGGTGTATGAAGAGAAAGACGACACGTTTTACGTCGGGCTGGATAAAACCACGTCTGAAAAATACATTCTGATCCACCTCGACAGCACCACGACTTCCGAGATCCTGCTGCTGGATGCCGATGATCCGCAGGCAAAACCGCAGGTGTTTCTCTCACGCCGTAAAGATCATGAATACGCTCTCGATCATTACCTCGGGCATTTCTACATCCGCTCCAATAAAGATGGCAAAAACTTCGGACTTTATAAGAGTGAAGATGGCGTGGAAGCAAACTGGCAGACGCTGATTGCGCCGCGTATTGAAGTGATGCTTGAAGGCTTCAGCCTGTTCCGTGACTGGCTGGTGGTGGAAGAACGTCATCAGGGGCTGACGCAATTGCGTCAGATCCACTGGAAAACCGGCGAGGAAAAATCGCTGGCGTTTGACGATCCGACCTATACCACCTGGCTGGCGTACAACCCGGAGCCGGACACCTCATTGCTGCGTTATGGTTATTCTTCCATGACCATGCCGAGCTCGTTGTTTGAACTCGATCTGGATACGCATGACCGTACGCTGCTCAAGCAGCAGGAAGTGAAAGATTTTGATGCGGCAAATTACCGCAGCGAACGTGTCTGGGTCACGGCACGTGACGGCGTGAAAGTGCCGGTGTCGCTGGTGTATCGCCGCGAACTGTTTAAGCCGAATGAAAATCCGTTACTGGTTTACGGTTACGGTTCCTATGGCAGCAGTATGGATCCGGCGTTCAGTGGCAGCCGTCTGAGTTTACTCGACAGAGGATTTGTTTTCGTACTGGCGCACATCCGCGGTGGCGCTGAGTTGGGCCAGCAATGGTATGACGATGGCAAACTGTTCAACAAACTCAACACTTTTCATGACTTCATTGATGTGACCAAAGAACTGGTTGCTGAAGGCTACGGTGACGCCGGGCAGGTTTACGCCATGGGCGGCAGTGCAGGCGGTTTGCTGATGGGCGCGATTATTAATCAGGCGCCAGAATTGTATCGCGGCATTGTGGCACAGGTGCCGTTCGTTGACGTGGTGACCACCATGCTTGATGAATCCATTCCACTGACCACCGGTGAATATGACGAGTGGGGCAACCCGAACGACAAAGCGTATTATGACTATATGCTGCAATACAGCCCATATGATCAGGTTCGCGCGCAGGCATATCCGCATATGCTGGTCACCACCGGACTGCATGATTCGCAGGTGCAATACTGGGAGCCGGCAAAATGGGTGGCGAAATTACGCGAGCTTAAAACCGATGATAACCAGTTGCTGATGCATACCGATATGGATTCCGGGCACGGCGGTAAATCCGGACGCTTCAAAGCCTACGAAGATATCGCGCTGGAATATGCCTTTGTGCTGGCGCTGGCAGCGAAGCACTAAATATCACACCTTTCCCCTAAATAATTCGGGTTGCAGCCAACGCCACTGCAGCGCGAAGTAGGACGGGGAGAATAAAAAAACCCGCTCTCGGCGGGTTTATTCTACGAAGTCCATTGTCAGGCAGAAGCTTTCTTGGCTTTTTTCTCAGCCTTTTTTTCGGCCGGGGTTTTCAGTGGTTTTTTCTTCGCATTCTTTTTGCTATCCATTCCTTTACTCATATTTGCCTCTCTTAAAGCTGGTGGATTGGGTTGCTCTGCTATTTACTGCTTAATTCGCTCCGGTTGCAAGTGTCTTCGCAGGTTTTTCTTCACTCTTTGCACGGCCGCTTTAAGGCGGGCCGGGCGTGCCTGAAAGTGAAATTGCGCGATAAGTATGCGAACGGCATGCAAAATAACGATTTTTGCTTATAACACCTTGTGGCGGGCTAGCCGATGCGCTGTTATGAAGATGTAAGCACATCAATCAATACACTGGCCGAATAGAACAGGAAATGTCATGCCAAAATTTAAAGGGTTATATCCGCCACGGGAAGCCTATGCCAGCGGCATGCTTGATACCGGCGATGGTCACCAAATTTACTGGGAACGCAGCGGAAACCCGGCAGGCAAGCCAGCAGTATTTCTCCACGGCGGACCCGGCGGCGGCTGCTCATCGGTACACCGTCAGTTGTTTGATCCCAATGATTATGACGTCATGCTGTTTGACCAGCGTGGCTGCGGACGCTCAAAACCTCACGCCAGTCTCGAAAACAATACAACCTGGCATCTGGTCGAGGATATCGAGCGTTTGCGCAAAATGGCCGGTGTCGACAAATGGCTGGTGTTCGGCGGCTCGTGGGGTTCAACACTGGCGCTGGCGTATGCCGAGACGCATCCTGAACATGTCAGCGAGATGGTGCTGCGCGGAATCTTCACGCTGCGTAAGCAGGAACTGTCCTGGTATTATCAGGACGGCGCTTCCCGCTTCTTCCCGGAAAAGTGGCAACGTATTTTGTCGATTCTGTCGGATGAAGAGCGTAAAGACGTGATTGCTTCTTACCGGGCCCGTCTGACTTCCGGCGATCGCGCTGTGCAGCTTGAGGCTGCTAAAATCTGGAGCCTGTGGGAAGGGGAGACCGTGACATTGTTGCCTGCGGAAGGTTCGGCATCCTTTGGTGAGGACAATTTTGCGCTGGCATTTGCCCGTATAGAAAACCACTATTTTACACATCTGGGTTTTCTGGAAAGTGACGACCAGTTGTTGAAAAATGTCACACGTATTCGCCACATTCCGGCCGTCATTGTGCATGGCCGTTATGATATGGCCTGCCAGGTGCAAAATGCCTGGGATCTGGCGCAGGCATGGCCGGAAGTGGAGTTGCACATCATTGAAGGGGCAGGGCATTCGTTCGACGAGCCTGGCATCCTCGATCAACTGATCCGCACCAACCAGCGTTTCGCCGCCCGGCGCTAACGTTGCCTGCTACTCCCGTTTACTTTTGCTTCGGCTCATAAGGTAAGCGGGAGAACTTATGTGATTCCCCGCGATAGAACATCACCCGCTCACGAAAATAGGTGCGCAGATGCGCAGGCTGCTCGCGTTCCGCCATCTCAGCGACAACCGGCATGTTGTAGCGTTCTTTAAAGGCCACCGCTGAGGCCGCAAGATCGACATTGATACGATCCATTTCTTCTTTGCTGATTTCAGCCAGATTGATGCTCATAACTGCTTCCCGATGATCCGTTTTACCACATTGTACCCGAGGCAGGCGCCAGCGTGAATGTTGCGATTTGGCTTTTATGTTCCTGTGCCCGGCAAAGAATGCGGATAATTATCAGGAGTAAATAAGAACCATTCACAAATCAGAAGTGATAATTATATTCAACAAGGCGACGTTAATTAATATCGTAAATAAGAATGATTCCTTTTAATAGGGAATTACATGTTAATGATTATCATTGTTGAATATTTATTGGTTTATAAAATGATTTAAAATCAATATGTTAAAATTAATTGTTATTGCTGCGCATATTAATGTGAATGAGGTGTATTTATTTTGTGTTGATGCGGGCATAATGCAGATAAATAAATCAGCCCACCTGACTTAATTCAATTTATGGAGCCGTATCGTGCTTAAAAAAGAAATGATTGATCAGCTTAATGAACAGCTGAACCTCGAGTTTTATTCTGCCAATTTATATTTGCAGATGAGTGCATGGTGCAGCGACAAAGGCTACGAAGGTGCCGCCGCTTTCCTTAAACAGCATTCAATGGAAGAAATGGACCACATGCATCGCCTGTTCAAATACGTCAGCGATACGGGTGCTCTGCCTTTGCTGGGCGCAATTGCCGCTCCGCCGGTGGCTTTTGAATCCCTGACTGATCTGTTCAAACAGACTTACGAGCATGAACAGCTGATCACCCAGAAAATCAACGAACTGGCTGATCTGTCTATGACGCTGAAAGATTACTCTTCCTTCAACTTCCTGCAGTGGTACGTTTCTGAACAGCATGAAGAAGAGACGTTGTTCAAATCAGTCCTTGATAAACTGGCGCTGGTCAGCAACACCGGTAACGGCCTGTTCTTCGTGGATAAAGATCTCAAAAATATGGTGACGCAAACTCCGGCAGGCTAATTTCCCGCCAGAGGTGTTCACAAAAACGCAGAGTGCTTCCGCCTCTGCGTTTTTTTATGCCTTTTTGGCAAACGTTTTGTGGCGGTTTGCGCTAAAGTGACGGCGTTATAAATTCATCGTTAAGCAAGCCAAGGAATTATCGTGTTCAAAAAAACCACTTCTCTTTGCCGTGCCCTGGCAGTCTCAGCCGTTCTGCTGAGCGGATTTATCTCACAGCAGGCTTCTGCTCACGCCCATCTGAAAACAGAAACCCCGGCGGCGGATTCGGTGTTAACCGTCAGCCCGACTGAACTGTCTCTCGGCTTCAGTGAAGGGATCGAGCCTGATTTCAGTAAAATTACCCTGACGGACGCCAGCCAGAAAACAGTGAAAACCGGCAAAATGACGCTGGCAGCGAATGACAATACTCAGGCCGTTCTGCCACTTTCCGATGCGTTGAGCGCGGGGAAATACATTGTTTCGTGGAACGTTGTCTCCGTTGATGGTCACAAAACGCACGGTCAGTACAGTTTTACCGTTAAATAAACGATGAGTCTGACTGCACTGTTTGTTCTGTGCCGCTTCATGCATTTTGCTTCGCTGATGCAAATCTTCGGTCTGAGCGTTTTCTGCTCGCTGCTGACGCCTGCAGGTTTCTCGGCCGTGTTGTTGCGCAAAAACCAGACCCTGATGATTTGCTCCGCCCTGGTTGCGGCGGTCACTTCGGTCGGTATGCTGGCGATTCAGGCTGCGCTGATGGGCAACGGCTGGAGTGATGCGCTGAATCTGAATGTCTGGCTGCTGGTTTTAACCACTGCATTTGGTGAAGTCTGGCGCTGGCATTTATTACTGACGGCCGCGCTGTTGCTGGTGCTTTTGATGGACTGGCTGCCTGCGCGGAATATGCTGGTCTTCCTGTGCTCATGCGGTTTACTGATGAGTCAGGCGTTGGTCGGCCATGCTGCGATGCATGAAGGTCTGCCCGGGCTGGTACAGCGGACGAATCATGTGGTGCACCTGCTCAGCGCGGCCTACTGGTTCGGGTGTTTGCTGCCATTGCTGATCTGTATGGGGTATACCCGACAGCCTTCAGCAAGACCTTATGCTATTGCCACGCTTATCCGTTTTTCGCTCTGGGGACATGCCGCCGTCGCGCTGGTGATCCTCACCGGTATCATCAACACGGCCATTATTTTACAGCGCTGGCCAACGGATATGACGTCGCTTTACCAGTGTCTGCTGGTGGTCAAAGTGATCATGGTAGGAATGATGGTGGCTGTCGCTGTGTTTAACCGCTACCGGCTGGTGCCCTTAATGGGTAAAGAGCCAGACAGGGCACAACACTATTTTATCATGATGACCTGGCTCGAATGGGGGCTGGCGCTGGGTGTGTTACTGCTGGTGAGTGTGTTTGCCACACTGGCACCGCGCTGAACGGGTTATCTGAATAAGTACCAGGAAATTTAATATCACCGAGGAAAAATTATGAGGAAAACACTGCTAGCTTGTGTGCTGCTGACCTTATCTGCCAGCAGCTTTGCGGCACCCCAGTTGGAAACGATCAGCCGTCTGCAATACGGCAAAGCCTGGGCCTTTACCCGTGAAGAAGTCATGCTGCAATGCCGCCCCGGTAATGCGCTGTATGTGATTAACGACAGCACGCTGGCGCAATATCCTCTCAATGACGTGGCGAAAGAGCAGGTAAAAAACCATCAGGTTCAGGCTGTGCCACTGGAGAAAATCTGGCTGGACGATCCGCAGAACCCAGGGCAAAAAATGAGTCTGGCCCCTTTTATTGCCAAAGCTCAGTCGCTTTGCTGAACAGCCGTGCCGACGATAACTGACTGATGTAAATCCCATGTTTTGCGTATGTTGTCACACAATGAAAATAATACATCATTGCTATTATCACTATGTTTCAAACTGGGTGGAAAATAGTCATCTGTCGTCTACTCTTTAAGTTGTACGGCTTAACCGCCTGCATTAATGCCAACTTTTAGCGCACGGCTCTCTCCCAAGAGCCATTTCCCTAGACCGAATATAGGAATCGTATTCGGTCTTTTTTTTACTATTTGATTTATAAAGATAATTTCAGCATCTCCCTAAATCCTAAATCCTAAATCCTAAATCCTAAATCCTAAATCCTAAATCCTAAATCCTAAATCCTAAATCCTGTCTATATCTCCGTCCACTCGGTACCGCGGCTATCAGGATAAACGTTCGTCATTTTCATCGATTTATGCCCCAATAGTTTCTGAGCAAATTCCGCGCCGTATTCACGCTCGTAAAGCCGGGAAGCAAGACTGCGGGCTTTCGCTCCGTGATACACCGTTTTTTTACCGCGCGCCAGAATGCTTGGGTAATGCTATCCGCTCGAAGCGTGCCGGGCTGCCATCTGGTTTTTCTGCTGGCAGAACTGAGAATGAACTCAGTATTATTATTCTGCAAACTAAAATTATATATAGGGGATCTGCTGAGTAACAAGAAGAGAATAAATCATAATAATAGTTATCATTCCTATTTCATGGGTATCAGTATCATGAAGTGAGCTAATGTCTGCTGAAATTTTCAGAATTAAGGTTATGCTAATAATTCTTTTGTATGATTCAGACTATGGGTAAATATGCTAAGAGCTCATTAATGAAATTGCGAGTCTGGAGTCTGTTACCCCATGAATATGCTACTTTTTTTCGTATTCTTCACACCATGATGGCATTTTTAATACTGTCGGAAATTATTAACGCTAATCTGACAGAGACCGAAGTAATTGCTGAACATAGTCTTGAAGGGGTTATAACCTGGATGCACATTACTTCAGGATTTGGGCTTATTATATGTGGTTTTCTAATTTCACTGAGGTCTATTTTTATGCACATGGTGCGATGGGAGTTTTGCATCTTTTAATTGAAGCATATAAAAATGGTACACCTGACTTAAGTGATTAATTTTTGATGTGGCAATAATTTAGTTTGCCGTCCATTACAGGGTGAAATAATGAGTAAAAACAAAGCATTGACGCCATCCCTTACGCGCTACGCCTGGCTGTCCATTGCCACTGCGATTGCCACCATCGGACTAAAAGGTGTGGCGTGGAAAATGACCGGTTCGGTCGGTCTGCTGTCTGATGCCATCGAATCCGTGGTCAACCTCGCGGGAGCCCTGACGGCGCTCTGGATGCTGACCCTGGCTGCACTTCCGGCCGACGATAAGCACGCATATGGACACGGTAAAGCCGAATATTTTTCGAGCGCTTTTGAGGGGTTCTTGATCCTATTGGCGGCAGCCAGTATTGCCTATACCGCCGTTGATCGTATGTTGGCCCCACAGCCACTCGACGCGGTTGGTGTCGGACTACTGGTTTCTGTGGTTGCATCCGTTCTTAATTTTGTGACGGCACGAATATTGTTAAGGGCTGGCAAGCAGCACAATTCGATCACGCTTGAGGCAGATGCTCACCACCTGCTGACCGATGTCTGGACGTCGGTCGGGGTCATTTTGGGCGTCGGACTGGTCTATCTGACCGGCTGGTTATGGGTCGATCCGGTTATTGCATTGCTGGTCGCGGCCAACATCGTGTGGACCGGTTATCAGCTCATGAGCCGTTCAGCTGCGGGTCTGATGGACGTCTCGCTACCCGTTGAAGAACTCGAAAAAATCGAGTCGCTGCTGGCGGGATACCGTGAGCAGGGGCTCGATTTCCATGCGCTGCGCACACGCCAGGCGGGCGGGCGCGCGTTTATGACACTGCACATCCTCGTTCCTGGGCTATGGACTGTTCAACATGGGCACGACTGGGCTGAGCGTATAGAGAATGATATCCGCACAGCACTGCCTTTTATCCATATCACCACTCACGTAGAACCCTTGGAAGATCCGGCGTCAATGAACGACCAGGCGCTCGACTGACGCGCTTCCTATTCATTAAACTTATTGATTTTAATAAATTGAATGAGTGTTTGGTTGTTTTTTTGATCATTCTTTAAATCAATAACCTACCTTTAAAACAACCCATTAAACCCCTTCCCGTTACCATAATAAGAAAGGGGAACGTTGCACCCGCGTAAGCATGGCAGCCATTCCCCTTATGTTTCAGCGAACGGAGTAAACTAGAGAAACTGCAGGTTCAGCCCGGCAAAAATCTGCCATCTGGGCTGACCAGGTCCGTGATCTGCTACTGAGCCTTGTGGTTCGATAAAGAAGTTGTAGACGGTTTTTTCCTGCCTGATGACCTGCCCAATCCCAAGCCCCATGGGGACGCTATAACTGTCATTCTGGAAGTTATAAACCCATATAGGTGCTGCGCGAAGATAAGTCCCGCCCCCTAACTGGTAAAAGAGAAATGGCTGGAATGTCCCGAGATGAACATCGTTGCGATCGTCTTTTCCGGCGAAACTGTGCTGCCATGACGCAAGGTAGCCGTATTGAAATTTTGGTGAACTCGCATCAAATAACACGTTGACCAAGCCCGCTGACCATTTCTCTGTGCCCAATGAATCATCGCTTGCTGTAGGGGCAGTGATTTGCGGTCCAAAGCCAAAGCTGACAGCAGGATTGCCGGTATCAATCAACCATGACGCGAAAAGATTAAGATCACCTGTGCCGGTTTTATGGCCGCCAGAGGGAGGTGAAGGGTATGTGTTTACAGGTAAAGAGCCGCGCAGTAGCCAGTGACTTTCACCCAGCGAAAATGGCTGGGCATAACGGAACCAGAACTGGTTGGCATCTTTATCGGTTCCGCTGACGTCGCCGATATAATAATTCTGCATATTGAATGCAGTCATATTGGCCAGCGGGTTATTCGCCTGCGCAGCGTCCGGCGTATGTTCTTCGGCCGCCAGGACATAACCCGAAACGAGGGGGAAAAGTAAGGGTAAGAGTGTGAATATCCGACGCATAAGATCACCTGAATTGAATTCCCCTGCAGCTTTGGTAGAAACACCGCAGGGGTTTTATTTATGGCGTGACGATATTGAACCAGAACTCAAATTTATCCATATAACCCAGCATTTCATCCAGCTTCGCACCGTTGCCGGTCACCTTCACATCGCCTTTATCTTCAGCTTGTTTCAGTGTGACTTCCTTGAGGATAATTTTGTTGAGGGTGTCACGGTTCAGGACAATAGTGGCATCGGCGTCTTTCGCTTCTGCATCGGCTGTATGATTGAGCACACCGTTTTCCAGTTCCAGCTTGTACTTGCCGCCGTCACTGCCCAGATCAACGTTAAACACCGCTTTCGCATTCGCCGCTTTCTCACCATTGATATGCACACCCAGATAGTCAAAGAACATTTCAGGCGACATGGCTTTTACCGTATCCGGGCTTGCCGTATTCGGCGTTGGCAGTTTCTGCACGCCATTACGTAATTCCTGCGCGCCAGTGAGATAGAAATTACGCCATGGTCCCGATTCGGCCTGATAGCCCAGTTGTTCCAGTGCATCAGCTTCGAGGTTACGCGCAGCCTCATTTTTCGGGTCAGCAAAGACAACTTTACTCACCACCTGTGCTACCCACCGGTAATTCCCTTGATCGTAATCTTCTTTGGCCTTTTTCAGGATGTTATCGGCCCCCCCCATATAATCGACAAACTTTTTCGCCGCCTCCTCAGGTGGCAGTTCATCTAATGTTGCCGGGTTGCCGTCAAACCAGCCGAGATAAAGCACATAGGTCGCTTTTACATCGTGGCTGACAGAACCGTAATAACCACGGCTTGCCCAGGTTTTAGCCAGACCGTCCGGGAGTTTAAAGTTTGCGGCTATTTCATCACGTGTCAGGCCGGTATTTGCCAGGCGCAACGTCTGATCATTGATATAGCGATACATATCGCGCTGACTTTTCATCAGGCTGACAACGTTATCTTTACCCCACGTCGGCCAGTGGTGCTGTGCCATGATGATTTCTGCTTTATCACCCCAGCGGTTAATGGCATCGTTAATGTATTTTGACCAGGCGAGGGGGTCGCGAATTTTTGCGCCACGTAACGAGTATGTGTTGTGCAGGGTATGAGTAACATCTTCTGCTGCTTCGATGAGTTTTTTCTCTTCGATATACCACAGCATTTCAGACGGTGCTTCAGAGCCTGGCGCCATCATGAAATCGTAAGTCAGGCCATCAATCGTCTCTTTCTGTCCTGTCTTGGTGATGTAGTTGGTTGGAGCAATTAACGTTACTGTTCCCGCAGATGTCGTGGTGCCCAGACCCGCACCCACCTGGCCTTTCGCATCTGGTTTCAGCAGGTTACCGTACATGTAACTGGCTCGGCGGCTCATGACATTGCCTGCCATGATATTCTCGGAGACCGCTTCATCCATAAATCCGGCAGGCGCATAAATTTTTACCTTACCGGATTTCACATCAGCTTCGTCGACGACACCACGGACGCCGCCATAATGATCAACATGGCTATGGGTATAAATCACCGCGACGACAGGCTTTTGCCCGCGATTTTTATAGTACAAATCCATACCCACTTTCGCGGTTTCTGCCGATACCAGCGGGTCAACCACCGTAATCCCTTCTTTACCCTCGATAATTGTCATGTTTGAAAGATCAATATTGCGGATCTGATAAACCCCGTCGGTAACTTCAAAGAGACCACTGATATTAATTAATTGTGACTGTCGCCAAAGACTTGGGTTGACGCTTTCAGGAGCCTTATCGCCTTCTTTGATGAAGGCATATTTCTGAGGATCCCAGACAATATTCCCCTGGGTACCTTTGATCACCTCTGCAGGTATTGCAGCAATGAATCCTTTATGTGCGTTGGTAAAGTCGGTGTTGTCGGAGAAAGGAAGCTGATTATAAAGTGCGTCATTGGCCTGTTTGGTCGCCGCCGTAGCATCCTTTGGCGCTTCCTGGGCAAATAGCGGTGTGAGGCTGGTTGATGAAAGTAACCCTGCCAGAGCAAGGCTTTTGACTATCAATTTAAGCTTCATTGCTTATCCTTAAAAATAATCCCCCCACCAGGTGGGCATATTCATTAATCCGCATGCGATATACCTCACCCGGGGTATAACGACTGTGGATTAATCTTTTCATGACTCATTTTAAGGATAATCGCGATGTTACATTGCGCAATGTTTGAACATAAAAAAACACACAACTTATTGGATGTAGGTGCTTTTTTAAGTTAAATATTAGCAATGATTATTTTTAATTTCATTTAATTCGGTTTTTATTTCTGTTTC
Source organism: Rahnella sp. WP5 (assembly GCF_000745615.1). Classification (NCBI taxonomy): domain Bacteria; kingdom Pseudomonadati; phylum Pseudomonadota; class Gammaproteobacteria; order Enterobacterales; family Yersiniaceae; genus Rahnella; species Rahnella sp. WP5. The sequence goes on from NZ_KN050721.1 coordinate 731,980, forward strand.
CGGTCATCGCTCTCTGTCCTCCCGGGGGACGGGTCTGACAGTAAAACTTCCCGATTCAACGCCGTCACATTGCCCCACAAGAATGACGAACCAGCCCTTCCCATTCATGTCAGGAAGGGCTGGAATATCAGAACTTCGTCCAGCCGCTATCTTCTGTGGTTAAGACTCTGCTATTTTTTTGTGTTTTATTTTTGGGAAGAAGACTCGCTGAAGAAAGGGGAGCTCTGCCTTCGATTTTAAACACCGAGACAATTTCTGTGAGCTGACGTGCCTGCTCTTCAAGTGAGGCGGCGGCGGCGGCTGATTCCTGCACCAGTGCGGCATTTTGCTGCGTAACACTATCCATTTGCACGACTGCTATACCAATTTGGTTTATTCCTTTGCTTTGTTCAGTCGATGCAGCCGCTATCTCGCTCATGATGTCATTTACACGGCTGACAGAGCTGACGATTTTCTCCATGGCTCCCCCGGCCTGGGTCACTTGTTCTGACCCGGACTGAATGTTCTCAACCGATTCATTAATGAGCACGCCAATCTCTTTTGCGGCCTGTCCACTGCGCTGCGCCAGATTTCTTACTTCGCTTGCAACGACGGCAAATCCCCGACCTTGCTCTCCGGCTCGTGCTGCTTCAACAGCGGCATTAAGAGCAAGAATGTTGGTCTGGAAGGCTATGCCATTAATAACACTGATTATTTCTACGATTTTATGCGAGCTGGCGTTAATTTTTACCATGGTAGATATGACGTCGTTTACAATAACACCGCCTTGGTTTGCCTCCTGAGTTGCTTGTTCTGCCAGTGTGCTGGCCTGACTCGCATTATCTGCATTATGTCGAACGGTTGAACTCAGTTGTTCCATGCTTGCGGCTGTCTCTTCAAGTGCAGATGCCTGTTCTTCCGTCCTGGAGGAAAGATCGGTATTCCCGGTGGAGATTTCACTGGAGCCTTTATAAATTGAATCAGCGCTGTTTCGGATGTCGTATACTGTTTTTGCCCAGTTATCCTGCATCTTGTTGATATAAGGTATTAATTGTCCAACGCAGTTTTTACCCTGGAAAGCAATTTTGCTATCAAGTATGCCGGTTGCCAATGATTCAAGGTGAGCTTTCACTTTGTTTAATGGTTTAACAAGAAAGTTTGCCAGATAACGATCGCTCAAAAGCATAATGACAACGCTGAGGGCCATAGCACCTATAAGTATATATTGGCACCATGCAACCCACTGGGTAATTCTGTGATTCGCTTCAGCGTTAAGAGAGGTAATTTTGTCATTATATTTTTCTATGGCTGCACTAAAGTTACGTCTAAGCGGAAGATATTTATCATTTTTTAAAGACGTGAACAGACTTGTATTTTTCACTGCTGCTGATTCATACATGGGGAATACAGCACTGTTGAAAAGAGTAAAGGAACTGTTATAGATATCCTCCACGGTGTTGGAGTCTAAATTGCCATGATCAATATTTTTAAATTGATCCAGCCCTTTTTTAAGACTTTCTAATTCAATCAACGTGGCTTTTATTTCAATATCATAAATGCCGTTATTGTTTTTTTCTAAACCAGCCATAGCCCGTTCCAGCGCTGTTACTGCACGGTAATACTGCGCATTGGCACCATTGATGATGTCACCGTTTTGCTGTTGAACATTGGTGAAGTTCAGTTCACTTTTTAACTGATTAAGTGAGTATAAAGCGAAACCTGATACTCCGGCCCATAAAAGTGAAAAAGTGATGAGAATGGTTATTAATACTGTTCGTATTTTAATATCTCTTATAAATCTCACTTTAGAATCCTCATGTATTTAAACGATAAATTCGCCCTGAACAGGCTTCGGATTTTTTTTATAATTTATAAAACAGCTGAGCCAGCTTTTTTATATTTCATTGATCTCACTATCGGCATCAAAATTTATATCTTGAGCTGTTTTTTTATTTATAAAAGTGAAAAGTATGGGGAGAGTTTTTCGTGTTGAAAAGTATGGATATTACTTAATGATAGGGAAATACTAATATGCATCCTAATTACCAGTCCTTTAAGTGTTTTAGTCAGGTTTAAATGGGTAGCAGACTTACCGACCGTTAATTGTGTGGTTAAAATTAATACACATTAAATTATGACTGTACGTAGAGTACGTGAATCCGCGGGGGAATATACCACCTTCATAGCGCTGCTAAATTTTTTAACCAATTGATTTTTTCATGATTATAGTAAAAACCTGTTCCTTATTGCCTGAGTATCAGCCGTCATATTCCTCATCAACAATGAAAATGAAACTTTCCGCCAACGTTTTGAACTTGATAGTTAAAGCGTTTCATTCTCATTTGCAGCCGGATAAATAGCGTTGTAACTTTGAGGTTCCGCCACAACGATAAGGAAATGAAAATGAAAGCTGCTGTTGTGAATAAAGACCACTCTGTGGACGTCGTGGAGAAGACTCTGCGTGACCTGGAACATGTGAGGCACTTTTGGGAATGGAGTGCTGTGGTGTATGTCATACGGATTTGCATGTCAAAAACGGTGATTTCGGTGACAAAACCGGCGTAATCCTCGGGCATGAAGGGATCGGTATTGATGTTAATGATCAGCAACTGGAGTTTGCCGCCGATATGGGGGCTGACCTGACCATTAATATGCGGAAAGACGATGCAGCAAAAATTATTCAGGAGAAAGTCGGTGGCGCTCATGCTGCGGTGGTAACAGCAACGGCGAAATCTGCTTTTAACTCTGCAGTGGATGCGATGCGCGCCGGCGGTCGTATTGTCGCCGTGGGTTTACCGCCGGAATCCATGAGCCTGAATATTCCTCGTCTGGTGCTTGACGGCATTCAGGTCGTCGGTTCACTGGTTGGTACCCGTGAAGATCTGGCTGAGGCTTTCCAGTTTGCCGCTGAAGGTAAAGTGGTGCCGAAAGTCACAAAGCGTCCGCTGGGCGATATCAATGCGATCTTCCAGGAAATGGAACAAGGCAAAATTAAAGGCAGAATGGTGATCGACTTTACGCATAAGTAAGGTTTTCAGTGTGTCGGGTGGCGCGGCTTAGCATCTTTTGCTGCGTCACTCATGACTTACGTGCGAGATAGCCGATAAAAAAAAGCCCGCTCGGGGCGGGCTGAAAGGGGTAATGCGAGGGTCTTACACACTATGAAGGACAGTTCACAGTGGACACAGGAGAAGAAACATCGTCTTCGGATATAAAAGTAACAAACTCAATGTCTATTTATGTCAAAGCTAAGTAAGTTTATTTCCCGACTTGTAACCCCGTCAGATCACTATTTACTCAGGCGCTATACTCAAAATATTCCGCGTGAAAAACAATGTACTGCTAAACCTAAGTGGTGCTAAAGGAACACTATGCGATATTGGGTTAGCTTCATTGCGATTATCGGCATTGCCTGGTTCAGTGGCCCGTGGATAAACCGTCATGTGCCTTCTGAATATAATCCTTTCACACCGATAACTATTAATGACCCGCCGAATCTGATCACCCGCTACAAATTAAGGAAGCTGGATAACAATCCTCAGGAATGTCTGGCTGTGCTTGAACGGGCTCAGCAAGAGGGGATGATTGAGTTTAACAGCGCCGGAAATATGGGCGGGAAATGTCCGCTGACTCATTCTGTGCGCGTTCGCGGATTTGGTGATGTTTCATTGAGTTCGAGTTATCTGGCGAGCTGTCGCCTTGCACTGAGCAGCGCAATGTTTGTCGCGCAGGTGGCGAAACCGCTGGCCACTCGGGAATTAGGTTCGCCGCTGGTGCGTATTGATCATCTGGGCAGTTATGCCTGCAGGAACGTCTATAACAAGCCCGACGCCCGGCTAAGCGAACACGCTACGGCGCAAGCGCTGGATATTGCCGGTTTCTCGCTGGCTGACGGGCGCCATCTTACGGTGCTGAAACAATGGCCTCAGCCCGGCGCAGAAGGGGAGTATGTGCGGACATTATTTTCAGAGAGCTGCCCGTATTTTGGCAATTCCATCGGGCCGGAATACAACGCAGCGCATGCCAATCACTTCCACCTCGGCATGCGCTGGTTCGGTTTTTGCCGTTAATCGACTAAATAGCGCTCCACCAGACGCGTCCAGTAGGCAGTGCCAAAGCTCAGGCTATCATCATTAAAGTTGTAGGCCGGATTGTGCAGCACCGCGCTGTCTCCGTTGCCCAGACGCAGGAAGCAGCCGGGCTTCTGCTGCAGGAAATACGCAAAGTCTTCACTGCCAGAAATTGGCGGAAGATTATCGACCACGTTTTCTTCACCCAGCAGTTCTTTTGCCACTTCCACCGCGAATGCCGTTTCCTGATCGTGATTCACCAGCACCGGATATCCGGGAACATATTCAATTTCAGCGCGGGCGCCGTAACCGGCAGCGTGATTCTCCGCCAGAGTGCGGATACGTTGCTCAAGCGTTTTGCGGACTTCGGGATCGAAGGAGCGAACACTCATTTCAAGGCGTGCAGTTTCAGGGATGACATTTGCCGCATGCCCTGAATGTAATGAACCGATGGTGACAACCGCTGTGTCATTAGGGTCGATATTGCGCGAAATAACAGACTGCAGGGCGATGACCAGACTGCTGGCAACCAGTATAGGATCTACGGTCATATGCGGGCGGGCTGCATGTCCGCCTTTACCATGAATAGTGATGTTGACCGTGTCGCAGGCTGCCATAAACGGGCCAGAACGGAACATCATTTTGCCGACCGGATAGCCGGGATGATTATGCAGCCCGTAGACGGCATCACAGGGGAATCGTTCAAACAACTGTTCGGCCAGCATGCGCTCCGCACCGCTGTTAAACCCAATTTCTTCAGCGGGCTGGAAAATAAGATGCACGGTGCCGGAAAAGTTTTTGCTGCGTGCAAGCTGTTCAGCGGCACCCAGCAACATCGTCGTATGGCCGTCGTGGCCGCAGGCATGCATTTTTCCAGGAAACTGGCTGGAGTAGCTCAAGTCTGTTCGTTCGGTGATGGGCAGGGCATCCATATCTGCGCGGATGCCAATGCTGCGTGACCCGTTTCCATGCTTCATTGAGCCGACGACGCCGTATCCGCCCACGGCGGTGGTCACCTGATAGCCTAGAGATTCGAGTTTTTCAGCGACCAGTGCTGCGGTTGCAGATTCTTCATTGGAAAGTTCAGGGTGTTGGTGCAGGTGTTGGCGAACCTGGCGCAATTGCGGAACGAGATCCGCTACGTCAGCGATGGTGCAAAGTGATTTATTATTCATTATAAGGATCTGTTTTTTGCCTGAAAGAAATCCGGCCAATATGACCGGTGCCATGTCATTACCTTTGACAGAATGCAATGTGAAATCCGGACTGGCAATACATAAATCAGGCAAAAAAAGGACTTTTGAAAATTATGGAATGTTCAATTCAATAACGGTATGTAATTGATGTGACAGACTAAAGTTTTTTCCGCGACGTTACGCAATTCAACATTTTGCTGCTGGATGGTGTCAGCGGTTAACTGTACCGTTGTGATGCAGACCGGGCTGACTGGTAATTCATGAAATATCAGGCAAATGGTTTTCCATCCGCCTGATAAAGGTCTCAGATAAAGCAGCAGAATCGAGGAGGTAATAGCGGATTTCAGGCGGGCATATAACTTATTGAGTGCTCCAGTGAGTCACACTGGGAATCGATAAGAACATTCCAGATGCCTTTATAAGGGATCCCCACATAAGCCGTATTTTGATCATTCACCGTCAAAATATCGCCGAAACCTGAGTGACGTCCTTTTCGCTCAACATCATTTTCACACATCAGATGAATGTGACATTTTTCTGAACAACGTATGACGACGGTGTCGCCACCAAACAGACTCAATCTGGCTCGAACGATAGGCATGACTTCCCCCAATAAGATAAAACACCTGAAATACGCTGTAACCGAACACTGCCAGGTTTGACGCCACCCGGACCGGGAGTGATATTGGTCACACAACGCTCTGGAATCTATAAAACCAGACAAAAGAGGGGGAAATAATGACCTTAATCAAGAGTTGTAATAATCTTCCGAAGATTAATTGTTAGCCACTCAAACACATGTAAATGAAAATGATCTAATTTCTAGTAAGGAGGTTGGAATGTTGCTGTCAGGTTATCGGCGGGTGAGTAATGCAGGTGAGCGGTAACACACAGGGCGTCTCTTTCCGAGAATTGATAATATGTATTCATTCGTTACAGAGTAATAAAATAGCTGCTTTTTCTTTCACAAGCTGACACCCTATAGGCGTATGGCATGTGCGCTCGCTTTAAATTGATTATTATCGGTTTTTTTACCGTCTCACGCGCCCATTCTGCGGGTGATGAAAAAAATGCGGGCGCTACACTTTCTAATTTTATCCAGTTATAAGGGCATCGGATGAATTGCTCCGAAAAATTCAAATATGTCAGAAACTTCAGTGCGTTATCCCTGGTTCTGAATGCTTTTTTTAGCCTGCCGGTACATGCGGATGACGCACTGTTACGGGCGTGTAGCAATGCAAAAACGGCCAAGGATTGCCAGTTGCCTTTCCAGCAAGGGCTTTCTCCTGTGCAGGTCGGGTTATCCCGCGAACCGTTGTGGGGGTACGTGGATACCACCGGGCATATGGTGATCAAGCCTGATTTCAGTGAAGCCCGGGGTTTTGTGAACGACCTGGCTGCTGCGAAAAAAGGCGATAAATTTGGCTATATCGATAAGAAAGGCCACTGGGTTATTGAACCTAAATTTACGCGGGCAACCGATTTCAATGCACAAGGTACCGCGCTGGTCGTGACCGATAACCGTCTGGTACTGATTGATCGCAAAGGTGCAGTGATAAAAACGCTGCCGTTTGCCGTTTCTCTCGACAGCCAGGGATTTGCGCGCGGTCAGGCATTGGCAAGTGTGCAAACGCAAGTTTCGCCTGCCTTGTGGAATGCTTCCACAAATCGTTCCCTTTCTCTGCCTGATGATGTCATCGCACTGGATTTGCCTCAGTCCGGGCTGATTCCAGCTAAAAAGCGTGATTCTGCGCAAGACGGTTACTGGGGATATCTCGACGAAAATGGTGACTGGGCGATTGACCCGATGATCCTGAAAACCCGCGACGAGCCGCAATTTAGTGGTGATGTCGTTGCGGTGAAAACCAAAAACGTCTGGATGTTCGTTGACCGGCAGGGTGTTTCGTTAAATAAAGAGCAATATAAATCTGTACGTCCGCTGGCTTCAGGTAGCTGGCTGGTTACAACTGCGGATAGCAGCAAACAGCTGCTCAACAATAAGCTGGAGAAAGTGCAGGATATTCCTGCAGATCAATCTGAAAACATCCTCGCCTGGGGTAAAGCTACGCTGGGAACGGGCAGTAAAGGCATTGTGATTATCGGTGCTGATAATCAGGTTGCTTCTCTGAAAGTGAATAAGCCGCAAGTTCTGCAACAGGGCAACCGTCTTTGGGTGATGCAAACTGAGGGGAAAACGCCTCAGGTCGCGCAGATCTATGACAATAACGGCGTAGCGCTTCTTAATGACGCCACGCTGACAGCGCTGAAAGACTATCAGTTAAGACCATTGGCCACGACGCCGATGACCGATGACATCAATGCTTTGGCGCAAGCAACCACAGATACGGCGCAAAGCCTGCCATGGGCAGTTCTGACGCCTGTTGATGCGACAAAACCTCCCGCAATCCTCACCTCCCAGGGGAACGTGCTTTCCGATCCTCAGTGGGCATCGGTTGAAGGAGAGGCTTCTCAGGCTCCGTTGATCATCCATACTGAAAACAAAAAAGTTGGCGCGATCGATGCCGCAGGGAAATGGGTTATCCAGCCAGTCTTTACGCAAATCACCCCGTTTAACGGCGACTATACCTGGGCCACTGACAACAATGGCAATACAGACGTTAAGCACCTTATTGATCGCAGCGGTAACGCGATAGACGTTCCGGCAAATATTCAGCAAAGCGCTCAGCGTTTGTCATCCGGACTGCTGTTTTATACCGGGGGCGAAAAAGATGCCCAACGCTGGGGTTTATGGGACATCGCGAGTAAAAGCAATAAAGCTGCACCTCAGTTTATCCAGATTGATTCCTTCAATGACGGTTATGCCCTGGCGCAGACAGATACGGGCTGGGGCGTGATCAGAACCGACGGCAGTTGGGCGATTGCGCCTGATGCGGGCCGTAGCGGTAAATTCCAGTATATCGGGCAGGGTGCCTTTACGCTTTCTGATAACGATCAGCCTGGTGAACGTGGTGCGCTTGCCAGCCATTACAGCCTCTACAGCGCTGAAAACGGTCAGGCTTTAGCCACAGATTTGCTCTCAAGGCCGCAGCCTGTGGGCCGCAACCACTGGCTGGTTCAACCTTCCGAAGGTGGTGTTGCATTGCTCGACAGCGCAGGGCGTTTCCCTGTCAGCAAGGCAATTACTGCATCTTCAAGTTCTGTTGATGGCGACTGGGTTATGCTCAGTTTTTCCCCTCATTTTGGGGCGATTAACAGTCAGGGCGACTGGCAAATCCCACCACTTTATACCGCTGAATTCAATTTCATCCCGCCTCTTAATCTGAGCCGCGCGGTCAGTGATGGCCGCGTCACATTGATTAATGATCATGGCGCGGTTCCGTTAGACGGTTTTGAACAGGCCCAGGCATTGAACTCGATGGCACGGTTGGTCATGAATGACGACCTTACAGGCGAAACTGTGTTGTATGACAACGACGGCAATGAGATTCAGCGTTTCGCCGGACTCGACAGCCTGCAGGCGGATAAAGCCAACTCTGGCGTCATCCCTCTGCGTGATAGCAAGGGCCTGTATGGTTTTGTTGATCAGCAAGGCAAGAAACTGATCGGTTCTTACTTTGATCAGGTTGGTGCAATGAGCAATAATTTTGCTACCGCCATGAAGAAATCGACCTATGGCAATTTGCTAGGTTACATCAATACCACAGGGCGTTTCGCTATTTTGCCTAAGTTCGATTGGGCAAATGATTTCAGCGAGAAACATGCCTGGGCAGGGGGTAAAGGTGTGGTCAGTTTGCTAAACAGTGATGGCGCTGTTCAGGCGAAAATTCAGGTGCGCTGTAATCAGCGTGTCATTGTGGATGCTAAGGGGGCTTATCTCTGGCCAGCCAAGGCTCCTGCATGCGGTACCGGAGGTAATTAATGATTGTCAGCAAACCTTCAAGGCTAAGAAATGCACTCCGTTGTGCTCTGAATACCAGCAGTACACTGGCCTTATTGACGCTGACATCCGCTGCAATCGCGGCAGAGCCCGACAGTTGCTTTGCGCCGTTATCTGCGGCGCAGGCGGATGCACAAAGGCATAATGCATTGCCTGTGGTTCAGAATTTATGTATCCGTGATGTCCATGAAGGCCGTGCAGCAGTGCTTTTGCCTGCTGCAGATGCAAATGGCGAGCGTTGGGGCTTTTTAGACAATCAGGGGCAACTGGTCATTAAACCTGTTTTTGAAAAAGTCGGTGACTATCATTTTGGTGCCGCCGCTGCCATGCAACAGGGCAAGTGGGGATTCATCGATCTGACAGGAAACTGGATGATTCCGCCGGCCTTTGATCGCGTCCAGCCCTTTACCGAATCCGGGTTGGCCGTGGTGACGGCGGGAGGTAAACCACAAATTATTGACCACAAAGGTGCCCAGGTCGGTAAAGCGCTGGATGAATTAGTGGATGACGCCACCCTGAGTGACGGCATTCCGGCCCGCCTGAGTCTGACGTTTAACAGCGTTCTGCTTTCGCCTGATGGTGTCCGTCATGTGGCTACCGACAAAATGGAAGTGGTTGAACCGTTTGGCCCGAAAGATCTCTTTATCGCTTTTGATGCCAGCAAAGGTTACGGCATCATTGATGGCAATCTTACCTGGCGCGTTCTGCCGCAATACAGCGCAATCACCCTTGATCCGCAAAACTCTTCTGTCGCCCTGGCGAAAAATGCGGAAGGAATTACCTTAATTCGCACCGACGGTGTGCCGGACGAACAGAAGTACTTGTCGGTCAGTGAAGAAACCGGCGCTTTCTGGCTGGCGAAAACCCCAGAAGGGATCAAATTACTTGATAATTCCGCTGTGGTTATCGCCACCTTTAGCGAAGCCGAGGCCTCTTCGCTCCGTGTCTCCGGTGATTACGTGTTGAATCCCGTCACCAAAGACGCTCTTACATTGTATGTACCGGGACGTAAACAACCTCTTTTGCTGCCTGCGGGCAGTGAGCCCTGGGAGCACAGCACGGGTGAATATCTGATCACTACCAAAGGTGATCCGAAAAAGGTTAACGCGATTGTTGCACCTTCTGGCGGCATCATCGGAGGCTCACAGAATGTGGGCTGGCTGGCGCAAATTACCAGCGCAGAAGTGATCAACCACCGTTTATGGCTGCGCAACGACCAGGGTGATGTCGTCAATATTGTTGATGCATCAGGAAAGGCGTTACTGAATCAGAAGAATATCAGCGCCCTTGATGGCAGCCGGATTGAGCCTCTCTATGTCAGAAATGATGTTACTTCTGCACAATCGCCACTGGCACTGATTCGTCCCGAATCCGGAAGCGGTAAAAACGGTGCCGGTTTCCTGCGCCCGGACGGTTCACTTCAGCTCGACAGCAAATGGCAGGATATTCAATCTGCTGACGCAGACGGTAATATCGAACAGTTTATTGTCAGAACGGCTGAGGGAACCGGTGTTGTCGATGCTCAGGGGAAAATTGTTATCCCGCTGACCGAAGACAATATTTCGCCCTTTGTTCATGGCTATGCGCTTGATTATCTGGACGGCAAGCTGACCGCACTGGATCACGCGGGTAAGCATTATGATTTGCCCAACGTATTCGAGATTGAGTCTGTGGGTAACGGCTGGTTCCGTTTTCGCGAAACCGCTGCCGAAGGCGCGCTGTGGGGCATCTTTGATGTCAACACACAGAAAACGGTTGTTCAGCCCTCTTATCAGGATGTGGGTGACTACGCCGATGGTCTGGCGGCGTTCAGAGCACCGGGAGGCTTATGGGGCATTGTGGACGGTCAGGGTAAAATCATTGTTGAAGCGAAGTATGCTAAAGCAAAACGTATTAATTCTGCGCTCTGGCTGCTGACGCAACCGGCCGCTCCTGACCAAGCCGAATCCAGTGTGATTGCTGAAATCATTGGCAATGATGCGAAAGCGAGAGTCGCACCAACGGCGGGGTTATCAGTCACTCAGTTCAGTGATGGACGCATTCTTGCCACCTCTGTCGCAGGGCAGTCCTGGCTTTTGGATCCCCAAGGCAACATTGAACTGCACGAACAGCAAACCCGTATCAGCGCGCTGGGCGATTGGGTAAAATTATCCCGTAAGCCGCAGGAAGGTTATCTTTCTGCGCAAGGAGAATGGCAAATTCAGCCCGTAGCGGAAGCCCAAAGTTCTGCTTTTGTGCAGGGCCGTGCTTTGCGTTCGACGCCGGCAGGGTATGAGCTGATCGATGATAAAGGTGTGCGGGTTGCGGCTATGCCCGAGGGCAGGTGGACAATGCCGTCAGCCAGCACGTGGTCTGTCTCTAACGACCCGCAGGATGGTACGCCAGCGACCCGTTATGTCGACAACACCGGTAAATTAGTACTGACGGTACAGGGGAATGCCAGCCTGATGGTGAATGATCATGCTGTACTGACACGCGCAGACGGCATGAAAACCTGGATAAACGGCCAGGGTAAACAAGCTGAGGGCATTGCTTATGCCGACTTAGGTTTGCCTGTGGATGGCCTGGCATTCGCCAAAACGAACAATAATTACGGTTTTGTCGATGTACAGGGTAACTTTGCCATTGCACCGCTATTCAGTGCCGTCTCACCGTTTGACAGCGGCGTTGCCGTCGTTTCAACGCCTGCGATGTCAATGATGATTGATAAAACGGGTAAACCGCTTGCAAGGATCGATAAGGAATGCGGCATTGCCGTTTTATACGGCGCTGGCAGCGCAAGACAGTGGCCGGTAGCGATGCCGGATAACTGCAAACCGTAGAACGCATTTCTGGCTTTTAAAACCCGCTACGGCGGGTTTTTTTGTGCTAATGTTTAACTGTCATAGTAGTGAACTATCTCAATTGAAAGGATAAATTATGATTCCGCAGATCCCACTTAAATACAGGGATGCAGAGCGCTGGTCGTTTGGTGATACCGAGTCGTCAGCAGACGAACTGGCTAAACGTGTTATTGCAGGCACAAAAACCGCCACCTGTTCAAACCTGGATGATGACCCGGAACCAGAACCTGGCGAAATCTTTGTGGTGGTCGATGGTCGCAATAATCCGGTGTGTGCCGTACAACTGACCGAAGTGAAACAAGTTCCTTTTGATCAGGTGACAGAGCAACATGCCTGGGAAGAAGGTGAAGGTGATCGCACGCTGGCTTACTGGCGCGCTGAGCATCAGCGTTTCTTCGAAGAGTACGAGATGTTTGAACCCACTATGCCATTGTTACTGATGAAGTTCCGGATGATAGAGAAGTTCTAAATATCTGAGGGGCCTGATAAGGAAAATCAGGCCTTAAATCTCGCCAGCCAGCTATATGATCAACCTGATGTTGTCGATCTGCCGTTCAGGAATATGTCATGTCAGTGAATTCAGTAAATCAACGCGCTTTTGCAACCCTTTCAGGAATACCTTATTTCAGCCAGTGGGAAGACCCTGACTGTGCTGCCGGAATTATTGCCGGTGAACTCGAACTGAGTGATATCAAACTATGGGCCCAGTCTGGCGCATCAACCCAGCAGGAATTTATTGAGTGGGCAAACCATGTTTGTGGGATGTGTTGCCTGAAAATGGTGCTGGCGGCGGTTTCCGGAAAAGTGGTGCCTGTTCTTAATCTGACTCAGCGCAGTCTGCCATATGGCGCGTATGTTCGTGATGGCGACAACATTAAGGGGTTGATTTATGCACCTTTTGTTGAGTATGTTCGCCAGGAGTTGGGGATGACCGCAGTAGTTAAAGTGGGAATTGCTGCTGAGGATATTGCTGCACAAATGGTAGATCACCTGTTCTTCATTGCCTCGGTGCATCCGTCGGTTCGTATTCCGGAGACTGTTCCGCCGCGTAAAGGCGGGCATCTGGTGCTGGTGACGCGTGCCGACAGAGAGTTTGTGACCTTTCATAATCCCTCCGGTCATGATATTTCCACACAGCAGGATGTCACGTTACCGGTGAAAGTCTTCGCCCGCTTTTTTGCCGGACGGGGTATTTCGTTGGTTGAAAACGCTGAGTGAACGCAAGCGGCATGGCGAACATCATCCCGTTCGCCATGCTGTATCACTCCAGTCGCATTATCCACTCATCTTTCTGTTCGTCATACTTCTCCTTGTACAACACAGAGTGACGACCATCGACCACTGCCGGGACACTGGTGTGATCGTCCCAGGCATCAAGTTGCATACACAAATCAGGATCTGATTTGCACGGGATGTGCACTTTATCGCCGCCTTTTGCTTCAGGCGTTGACAGATGCGCATCGTCAATTTCGTAGCTACCAATTCTTATGCTCGATTTTCCCATCAGGTACCCCTTGCCAGAGTGACGCGAGTAATTTCAACAACATCAGGTATGACCAGTTGGCCGCCCTTATATGAGGATAGACGACAGCACAAAAAGTGCCACCTGAATTTTACTGCTGCATAAAACAGGCAAAAAAATGAGGAGGGAAAGGTGACCAGCCGCGCGGCAGATAGCGCACGACTGACTGTACAGAGGATTAAAGTTTATTGAATCTTACCGAGACGGGCATGGCATTAATCTGATTGCGACCGTTGTTTTTTGAGAGGTACAGCGCTTCATCAGCGGCACTCACAATATCCGACTGATCCTCAATGTCTGGATCCTGATCTGGCATATAGGTCGCAATTCCCTGGCTGATGGTCACGCGATTAAATTCACTGAAGCTGTGTTTGATGCCCAGCACTTCAATGGATTCCATAATATGCTGCGCCACAATCCACGCCCCTTTCAAATCCGTATCCGGCAGAATCGCAGCAAATTCTTCGCCGCCAAAACGTGTCACGACATCGGTGCTGCGTTTGAGTGATTTTCGTAATGTACGGGCGACCAGACGCAGACAGGCGTCACCGGAAAGATGGCCGTAGTGATCGTTAAAATGTTTGAAGTAATCGATGTCGATCATCACCACGGTCAGCGGCGTGCGGTTACGCTTGGCACGCATATATTCATGGCTGAGCACTTTTTTAAATTCACGGCGGTTCGGCAATTTGGTCAGCGAGTCCGTGCGCGCCTGAATTTCCAGACGGCGGTTAGCTTTGACCAGTTTCAGTTCCAGCAACTTACGTTCATGCACATCTTCGGCGGTGCCATACCAGCGCTGAATGGAGCCGTCGGCGGCATAGCTCGCTGCGGCACGAATGCGCATCCAGTTCCAGCCGCGGTCTACGTGGCAGAAACGAACTTCAATATCCAGGGGGGCGCCGGTCTTCAGGCAATGTTCCCAGGTTTGTACGGCAGCACGACGGTCTTCCACATGCATACTCTGGATCCACTTATCTGCCAGAATATCCTGTCGCGTCATGCCGGTAATCCGCTGGAAGCGCGAGCTGACGTCGTTGAGCAGACCGCGCGGATCGGCTGTCCACGGGATTTGCGGGTTCAGCTCAACCATATTACGGTAATGCTCCTGGCTTTCACGCAGTGCTCTTTCCATACGTTTGAGGCTGGTAATGTCGGTCATCGCGACGGAAAGACCATTAAGCTGATTCTGCGTATCACAGGCGGCTTTGATACGTACAAAGAAAACCTGATTCTTACCGGGAACGGAAAATTCGCGGTCCGGCGTGGTTTCATTTCGCTTCGCAAGTTCAAGTGCATTATTGAGCAACGGAGAAAGACCGGGCAGAAACACGCCGACTTTACGACCAATCGCTTCGTAAGGTTGTAAACCGATAATATTTGCCATGGCATCGTTTACGGTGACGTAGCGCATTTGCAGGTCGATAAAACACAGGCCGACCGGCGCATTGGAATAAATGGTTTCAAGCTGGAAGAGGCGCTGACCCGGAGCCTGATCAAGGCTGGTCAGGTTACGATCGATCCCCCGATAACCCCGGAAATTACCTTCGTTGTCAAACAGCGGAACACCGCTGGTTTCAAGAATGACTTCCGTCCCGTCAGGGCGAATATTACGGTTTAGCAAACCGCCGAATGGCGCGCGTCGTTCGACGATAGCAGCAAACTGCTCGCCAACCCGTTTGGCTTCATCAGGTGGCATGAAGTCAAAAGGCGTTTTGCCTAATACTTTTTCAGGTGGAACACCGAGAAACTCGATGCATTTATTGGAAGAGAAAACATAACGCCCCTGCGTATCGACTTCCCAGATCCAGTCAGAATTGTTATCGATGATATCCCGCAGGCTGGCCATTTGCTGTAATAGCAGCCCATCTGCTGATTCGAGTTTCATTTCATCCGACATGACACTTCTCCGACTGGCAGGTCTTTACTCAACATCAGGCATTAAGATTTATATCTGAAAATGATATATCACTAGCAATGTTATCTTGATGGCAATAATACATGTCACGGTAGGATTATTCCTACTTATAATTCAATAAATCTTTCTTGATAATATAAATAATTATCTACTATATTCGGCATAAAATGTTGCCTAAGTAAGGGTTCCATACACTTTGTCACCCCTATTTCACCTAAACACGACGTTGTACAGAATTCGCCAAAATGCTTGTCAGGATGAGTTTTTAATCGTTAAAGATAATGATTAGGTAGAATATTCTGCGCCATCACGATGATCTTATGGCACAGAAGTTTGCAAAAAGTTTAAATTAATTAATCGTTCGATAAGGTCTGCGGACGAACCGCGCCATCCCTGACCAGCTCACGCGGCAAACTATTTTTAATCCGGCTTCCGATTCGTTTCGCTAATCCCAACGGCTGGCCGAGCCATGTCACCAGACATTCATCTGCCGGTGGGGCAGTTTGCGGATAAATATCGACGCCCCGGAACCAGCTTTGCGCCAGTTCATCGTCAATTTCAAAACGGTTTTTAGTTTCAGTATCGCTGAATGCCACCACGGCTTCGTGTTGCCAGCGGAAGCCTTTCGGAAAGCGTTCAGCCAGCCTGATACCAATACGCGAAAAGCGCACTTTCCCAAACAGCGGTTCCAGAACTGCCGGGAATATCCAGATCTCTTTGTCGCGTTGCCACAACGTATATTGTTTTTCCTGCCATAACAGTCCGGACTGACCGGCAGCTTTGATAATTTCTGCACTGTCCTGACGGGAAAGCGGAGAGAAAGGGAAACGACCGACTTTGTATCCCGGAACAGGCAAGCGCGGTACGGAGTCCGTTTTGCGAAAACGCGCGACGAAGAAACCTTCACTGTCATAAACCTGAGGGAATACGTGCAGATAGCCTTCCTGCGTCACCGCTTTCCTCGCACCCGGGAATAAGTCTGCCAGCGATTCACTTTCCACCGCATCAGCATAAGTCTCGAGCAGCCACTGGCAGACCTGCTGGTTTTCCTGCGCATTAAGGGTGCAGGTTGAATAAACCAGAACACCGCCCGGTTTCAGCGCATGAAAAGCGCTGTCGATCAGTTCACGCTGCGTGGCAGCAATTTCCGACACGCTGTTTTCAGACCAGTTGCTCATGGCATCAGGATCTTTACGGATAACGCCTTCGCCCGAGCAGGGGGCATCAAGCAGAATGGCATCGAAAGTTTCCGGTAATGCGGCACCAAATACGCGCCCGTCAAAGTGGGTGAGTGCTGTATTGCTGACACCGCAGCGGCTGATATTGGCGTGCAGAAC
Organism: Rahnella sp. WP5; assembly: GCF_000745615.1. Classification (NCBI taxonomy): domain Bacteria; kingdom Pseudomonadati; phylum Pseudomonadota; class Gammaproteobacteria; order Enterobacterales; family Yersiniaceae; genus Rahnella; species Rahnella sp. WP5. Next base: position 748,743 of record NZ_KN050721.1, read on the forward strand.
TTTTACCCGGCTTGCGGAATATTCATTGGCAACTATGCCGCCCTGATTTTCCATCAGCGCCGCAATCTGCGTGGTTTTTGAACCCGGTGCGGCGGCGACATCCATCACCAGCGTCGGCTGAGTGCCATCAGCAAATAACGCAGTGACCGGCAGCATTGAGCTGGCTTCCTGAATATAAAACAACCCCGCAAGATGAGACAACGCATTGCCTAAACGCGATTCATCCAGGGCATGGCGGTTGATCCAGAAACCTTCGGTGCACCACGGCACAGGCTCTAAATCCCACTGATAACTGCCGGCCAGTGTAAGGAAATCTTCCACGCTGATTTTGAGGGTATTGACCCGCAGGCTGGGGCGAAGAGGGCGCTGACAGGCAGCGATAAAATCCTCCATGCTCAGGCTGGCAGGCATGATTGCACGAGTGGCTTCCAGAAAAGCGGCGGGTAATTTATCAGCAAAACTGCTGGCAGTGGTGAGCTTTGACAAGAGTGCGGTTCCAGAACTGAATAAGTTTTCAGCCGCGGAGTTTAGCATATTTACCTGCGCAGGGAGGGGCTTCAGTCGTAACCAGGAAACGAAAAGGCCACCCGAAGGTGGCCTTGATGAAAATCATATTGGTTAATTTTTGGGGATTGCCGTTCCCCATTTCTGCCAGTCTTTTGGCGCTTCCGGATTGAGCAGGAAATGGTTGCCATTGCTGGCTTTCGGCGCCAGCGGCGTTGTCGGTGGGGTCGCAAAAGCGATACCGCCACGGATAAACTGCTGGAATGTGCCGCTTTTGAACACGCCGCCGGTCAGACCGAATTGAAGGTCATAACCGGATGCCAGCCAGAACACCGAGTTTTCGCGCACCAGATACTGGTATTTCTTACTGATCCTCAACGTCACGTTTACCCGGTCGGCCATCGCGCCAAGGTAGAAGCCCGAGACCGTACCTACTTCGATGCCACGGAACAACACTGGCGTGCCGATTTGCAATGAACCGACTTCTGCTGCGTCAACAACAATGCCAAGACCGTCGGTGTAGCGGGAATCGGTAATGGTAGATTCCTGCAGGTCGAAATTGCGCGCCGGAACGCCTTTGCCTGCTTCAACGTTGATATAAGGCTGGAGCAGGGTTTCCAGATTACTGACACCACCGGCTGAAATCTCCGGAGAAACAATCGAGAAGCGAGAACCGCGACGGGCGAAGTCGTTCACAAATTCCGGATATAACACGGCTTTGGCCGAAACCTGATTGAGCTGCGGATCGAGCTTCAGTGATTCGACCTGACCAATTGTGATGCCCAGATAGCGTATTGGCATGCCAGCAGAAAGCTTACTGGCATCATAAGTGTTCAGCGTTATCTGGCTGCCGACAGCGCGGGCCGCGGTTTCTGAATCATACAGAACCCGTTTCACGCCTTTACTGGTGGAGACACCTTCAAGATTATCAAAGCTGATGGCGCCTTTCAGCGCACGATCCAGCGGCGAGGCCTGAACGGTCAGACCGCTGCCATTGAGCTGCACTTTGGCACCACCTTCAGCCCAGAAAATGCTTTTCTCAGACAGAAGATTGCGGTATTGCGGCTGAATATACACATCCACTTCAAACTCGTTCGCTTTCGGGCGAACATTCACAATCTGCCCGACCTGGAATTTACGGTAAAGCACCACTGATCCTGCCTGAATATCTGGCAGGGTTTTCGCCGTCAATGTCAGTGTGGCACCTGGCTGATCTCCCTGAATACCTTCAGCGGCTTTTTCCGCGTTGCTGTAAAGCGGGTATTTCTGAACGGGTTCACCTTTACTGCCAGGAATGAGGCGGATACCCCCATCGACCCATTCCTGTGCGCTGGCACCCAACACTTCCATGCCATCAATACCCAGCTTCACATCCACGCGGCTGTTGACCACAAACTTGCTGTCTTTGTGCAGCAGATTTTTATATTCCGGCTTGATCGCGGCATTAAACAGGATGCCTTCATCAGTCAGCGTGCGGTCAATCACCGAGCCGACGTTGATACCGTAAAGCTTGATCGGCTGCCCCGCATCAATTCCATAGCTTTGCGGCGCAATCAGCTGAATCTTGACGGTACCGGGGTTCTGAAGCAGGCGCTGGTTACTGTCAAGCACCACGAAATGCTTTTGCGGTTCCCCATCGCCCGGGATCAGTTCCAGCGTATTACCCGTCAGTAACTGACTGATATTAGCGTTGTTCAAACTAATTTTCGGGCTGTTCATTTCGATACGCGTCCCGGTACGCATCATGTCGATTACCGAAGGATCAACAGTGAGTTTACCGGTAACTTTATTGTCGGGTTGCAAAGTGACTTTGGTCAGGGTACCGACCTGCAACCCCTGATACATCAGCGGTGTCTGTCCTTCTGACAAGCCGTTGCCGTTCGGCAAATCGAGATTGATTTCAACCCCACGCTGGCTCTGCGCCAGATCCGGATACAGCACGTAAGACTGGTCTGCTTTGGCCGGATTACCATCATTTGGCGAATCCATTGAAATGGCTCCGTTAACCAGCGCGGCCAGACTTTCCATTTGCACTTTCGCGCCACTCAGGCTGAAGTCGCCTTTAAAACCGGATACGTTCCAGAAGCGCGTGTTGTCTTTCACCAGACCGGCAAAACGCTTGTCGATCAGCAAATCAATCGTGACGCCGTCATTACCACTTTCAATGTCGTAATCGTAAACTTTCCCGATAGGGATTTTGCGGTAATACACCAGGGAGCCGGTGCTCAGTGAGCCCAGATCTTTTGAATGCAGGTGAATCATCAGCTCGCCGGTATTCAGGCGGAATTTAGGCTGGGTATCGAGCGCGACGAAATGATCTTTCTCTTTGCCGGGGCCGGGCATCATGCCGATGTAGTTACCGCCCACCAGCGCATCAAGGCCGGAAACCCCGGCCAGTGAGGCTTTTGGCGTCACCAGCCAGAACTGTGTGCCTTCGCGCAGGGCGTCAGACAAATCGCTTTTGATACTGACTTTTACCTGAATGGTACGCAGATCTTTGGTCAGACTGATGGACTCTACTGTCCCAACCTCAACCCCCTGATAACGCACAGGAGTACGGCCCGCAACGATACCCGCTGCTGACTGGAAATCGATCGTGACAGTATTTCCACGCTCCTGATAGTTGCTGTAAATCAGCCATCCGGCGATCAGTAAAGCAATAAACGGCAGAAGCCAGAAAGGCGAAATCCGGCGCCTGTGTTTTATCCGTGCTTCAGTCGGTGTATTCGGCGTTTCCTGTTGCATGTGCATCCCAAATCAAGCGGCTATCAAGCCATTCAACGGCAAGAATGGTCAGAATTACGGCAGAGCCAAAGTAAAAGGCGGCCGGACCCATAGTAAAAGACAAAAGCTGGTCACGGTTTACCAGCGACATCATTAATGAAATAACAAACAAATCCAGCATCGACCAGCGTCCTATCCAGGTGACCAGTCGCAGTAAACGGATGCGCGTTTTCAGTCCCTGAATCGCTTTAAAATGGATGCTGAGTAACAGTGTCAGCATCACAATCACTTTAGTAAAAGGCACCAGTACGCTGGCAATAAACACAATCGCGGCAATCGGAATATTCCCTGAAGTGGCAAGCGAAACGACACCGGAGAAAATAGTGTCCTTCAGTTGCTGCCCGTTGGCGTAAATGATGGAAATCGGCAGCAAATTGGCCGGGATTAAAAACATCATGGCCGCAATCAACGCCGCCCAGGTTTTTTGCAGACTGTGTTTGTAGCGTTGTTGCATGGGAACATGACAGCGTGGACAGCGCCCGCGTTCATCCGGTAATCCGGTAAATTTACAGGCGATGCACAAACGCAGTGAAGACGGTACGCCCTTTGGCCTGCGCTGCGGATAAAACTCCTCCCACAGCTGCTCAATATTAAGATTAATCATCGTCAGTGTGACCATCACAGTCATCATCAGATACGCGGCCAGTGCAACTCCGGCATTGATATCCGCATATTCTTTGACCTTGATGCTGGCGACCGCCATGCCAATCAGATAAATATCCAACATCACCCAGTCTTTCAGGCGGTCAAGCATCAGCAATACAGGTTTAAGATTCATCCCCAGCTTGCTGCCAAAATGCAGATAAAGAATTGAAACAGCGAGTGTCAGCGGCGCACCGATGGTGCAAAACGCGACCATACTTGCCGTGACCGGATCGCCCTGACGCGACATCTGCCAGATGCCTTCAAGCAGGCTGGCGTCGATACGCGTGCCAAGCAGACGGATGCTGATCAGTGGTTCGGTATAAGCGAAAGGCATCAGCAGCAAAATGCTGATGGCCATAGTGATCAGCCGGGGAAGGGAGCAAACTTTGCCTTTTTCCACTTTGGCGTTACAGCGCGGGCAATGTGCAGTTTGCGTCCGTTTCAGCGCCGGAAGCGAGAAAAGGTAATCGCATTCATGGCACCGCTGGTAGCGAACATGCGGTAACTGGACTGATATTGTGTTTATTTTCATAGTACCTGGAATAGTAAAGAATACCTGTTGTTACAATTACGCATCCCCGTTGGGGGGCAGGCGAGGCCATCAGGCCAAGATCAGCCAGGTTTTTTTGACAAAATAACGTATTATGCGGTCGGCAAACAGTTATTGTAGGCGAGTCTTTTTGATGTCACACAGGATTAACCTTGTTCACATGGGCATTTAATGCTTATTTTATAGGGGTTAAGCACAACAGAACGGCTCAGTGCCCTTAGGTCATTATTGGTTACTACATGAATAAAGAAGCATTCTACACGGAATTAAAACGTGATTTGAACGCGTTGATCGCCGGAGAAAACAATTTTATTGCTACTCTGTCGAACGCAAGTGCCTTACTTTTTGAACGTCTTGATGGCGTCAACTGGGTAGGTTTTTATCTGCTGGACGGCACAACACTCGTGCTGGGGCCATTCCAGGGTAAAATTGCCTGCGTGCGTATTCCGGTAGGAAAAGGCGTCTGCGGTACCGCAGTAGCGGAAAATGCTGTACAGCGTGTGGGGGATGTTCATGCCTTCCCCGGGCATATCGCCTGTGATGCAGCAAGTAATGCCGAAATTGTTCTGCCAGTGACCGTTAATGGCACAGTGATCGGCGTATTAGACATTGATAGCACCGTTTATCAACGCTTCGATGAAGCGGATGAACTGGGGCTGACAGAGTTAGTCAGCGGGCTTTGCCAGCATCTCGAAAGCTGCGATGCTGAAAAATATGTCAATCTGATCGTAAGTTGATCGTCGGATAACGTGGCATTTAATAATGGCGTCATTATAATGACGCCTGTTCATGCCTGCGCCGGTTGGCAAACCCGTTGTAATCAGGAAATTTCATGGAAAATCAACCTAAGTTGAACAGTAGTAAAGAAGTCATCGCCTTTTTGGCTGAGCGGTTCCCGCTCTGTTTTACCGCCGAAGGCGAAGCACGCCCATTAAAGATCGGTATCTTTGCGGATTTGGTCGCGCGCGTGCAAGGTGAAGAGAATCTGAGCAAAACTCAGTTACGCTCTGCTCTGCGCCTGTATACCTCAAGCTGGCGTTATCTGTACGGCGTTAAAGTCGGTGCAGAACGTGTTGATCTTGATGGTAATTCATGTGGCGTTCTCGAAGAACAGCACGTAGAACATGCCCGTAAACAGTTGGAAGAAGCGAAAGCCCGTGTTCAGGCACAACGTGCGGAACAACAGGCTAAACGTCGTGAAGCCGGTGAAACCGCTGAGCCACGTCGTCCACGTCCGGCCGCTAAAAAACCTGCGCCGCGTCGTGAAAATGCGCCCGCAGCTGTGGCTGGCCAGGAAAATCGCAAACCACGTACACCTCGCCCACCGCGTGAGGAAAAACGTGAACCGCGTCATGTGCCAGTAACAGACATTTCAAAACTGCAAATTGGCCAGGAAATCAAAGTCAGAGCAGGTCAGAGTGCGATGGATGCAACCGTATTGGAAATTGCCAAAGACGGTGTTCGCGTTCAACTCTCTTCGGGTCTGGCGATGATTGTACGCGCAGAACATTTGCAGTTCTGATACGGAGGCCAACTCAGGCATGAACAAATTTGTCAGATTAAGCGTTATTGCGGGTCTGTTAATGGCAGGAGCCGGGCTGGTGAACACCAGCTTTGCTGCGAACGAGAGTACACCGGTGACTCTCGCTCAACTTCCTAATTTAACGCAGGATCCGCAGGATGCAACGGTGAGCGAGCGTGTGACTGCTCGTTTTACCCGTTCACATTATCGTCAGTTCGACCTTAATGCAGATTTCTCAGCGAAAATCTTCGACCGTTACCTCAACATGCTCGATTATGGCCATAACGTATTAATGGCTTCCGATGTCGCACAATTTACTGATAAACGTGCCACCTTGGGTGAGGAACTGAAATCCGGTCAGTTAACTACCCCCTATGCCTTATTCAATCTGGCTCAGAAACGCCGCTTTGAACGTTATGACTATGCGTTAAAAGTGCTTGAGCGCCCGATGGATTTTACGGGCAACGACACCATTGAACTTGATCGCAGTAAATCACCGTGGCCGAAAGACCGCGCTGAGCTGGACAAATTGTGGGATGCGAAAGTCAAATATGACGAGCTGAACCTCAAACTGACCGGCAAGAACGATCAGGAAATTCGCGATGTATTGTCTAAGCGTTATCATTTTGCGATGAAGCGTCTGACGCAAAGCAACAGCGAAGATGTCTTCCAACTGGTCATGAATGCCTTCGCGCACGAAATTGATCCGCACACCAACTATTTATCACCTCGCAGCACTGAGCAATTTAATACCGAAATGAGCCTGTCTCTGGAAGGTATTGGTGCGGTCTTGCAAGGTGACGACGATTATACAGTCATCAATTCGATGGTAGCTGGCGGCCCGGCGGCCAAAAGTAAAGCCATTGCAGTGGGTGACCGTATTGTGGGTGTCGGTCAGGTTCAGGCAGGAAAACAGACTCCGATCGTTGATGTGATCGGATGGCGTCTCGACGATGTGGTTGCGTTAATCAAAGGACCAAAAGGCAGCAAAGTCCGTTTGCAGATCTTGCCAGCGGGTAAAAATGCCAAGAACCATGTGATTACGCTGACCCGCGAGAAGATTCGTCTCGAAGATCGCGCCGTCAAAATGACCATCAAAAATGTTGGCGCTCAAAAAGTCGCTGTGATGGACATTCCTGGCTTCTATGTTGGCCTGACAGATGACGTCAAAGTGCAGTTGCAGAAAATGGCTAAGCAGAACGTTAACAGCCTGGTTATCGATCTGCGCACCAACGGAGGGGGGGCGCTGACGGAAGCGGTTTCGCTGTCCGGTCTGTTTATCCCAAGTGGTCCGGTGGTTCAGGTACGCGATAATAATGGTCGCATCCGTCAGGACAGTGATACTGATGGCGTCGTTTACTACAAAGGCCCGCTGGTGGTTCTGGTTGACCGCTTCAGTGCTTCGGCATCAGAAATCTTCGCCGCCGCTATGCAGGATTATGGCCGTGCGCTGATTGTCGGTGAGCCGACCTTCGGTAAAGGTACGGTTCAGCAGTATCGTTCACTGAACCGCATTTACGACCAGATGCTGCGCCCTGAATGGCCTGCGCTCGGTTCTGTGCAATACACTATCCAGAAGTTCTATCGCATCAATGGCGGCAGTACTCAGCGTAAAGGGGTTACCCCGGATATCCTGATGCCAACCGGTATTGAATCGATTGAAACCGGCGAGAAGTTCGAAGATAACGCACTTCCGTGGGATAGTATTAATGCGGCAACCTACACCAAATTAGGCGACATGAAACCGTTCCTGCCTGAATTGCTGAAAATGCATGAAGCCCGTATTGCGCAAAATCCTGAGTTCCAGTACATCCAGCAAGATATCGCGCGTTACAAGGCGCTGAAAGACAAACGTAACATTGCCTCTCTGAATTACGCCCAGCGTGATAAAGAAGATAAAGAGGATGATGCACTGCGTCTTAATCGCCTGAATGAACGCTTCAAGCGTGAAGGCAAGAAGCCGCTGAAATCTCTCGACGATCTGCCGAAAGATTATGTTGCTCCGGATCCTTACCTTGATGAAGCCGACCATATTGCTGTCGATCTCGGCAAGCTGGAAAAGTCTCAGGTTGATCAGGCCCCGGCAAAATAATTCTTGTGACAGACTGACTAAAAGCGCACTCCGGTGCGCTTTTTTTATGTCGTGTATTTCTCAATAACATCGGTATTTCAGCCCTGTCTGTAAAAGCAAACGCTTCAAAATGTAAAGTATTGTGAATTCAGGCCTTCAGAACGCATGGAGTCTTGAATCCTGATAAGAAGCCCATAGGATCAGTACAGCCCGGCATGCTATGTGCCGGTGGTATGACTCGCTAATAACAATGAAGTAACAATGAGGAAGTGAAATTTTATGATGCGTATAGCGTTGTTCCTGCTGACTAACCTGGCCGTTATGCTGGTATTCGGGCTGGTACTTAGCCTGACCGGCATTCAGCACAGCAGCGTGCCGGGGCTGATGATCATGGCCGGGCTGTTTGGCTTCGGTGGCGCAATTGTCTCATTACTGATGTCGAAATGGATGGCGTTACGCTCAGTGGGGGGGGAAGTCATTGAGCAGCCGCGTAACGAAACTGAGCGCTGGTTGATGGACACCGTGCGTCGCCAGTCTCAGCAGGCGGGCATTGCGATGCCACAGGTCGCGATTTATCACGCACCCGATATTAACGCCTTCGCCACGGGTGCACGTCGCGATGCCTCTCTGGTGGCGGTGAGCACCGGATTGCTGCAAAGCATGAGTCAGGACGAAGCCGAGGCGGTTATCGCCCATGAAATCAGCCACATTGCGAACGGCGATATGGTAACCATGACGCTGATTCAGGGGATCGTGAATACCTTCGTGATCTTCATTTCACGTATTATTGCGCAGGTGGCCTCGGGCTTCCTTTCCGGCAACCGTGATGGCGAAGAGAGCAGTAACGGCAATCCGCTGATTTATTTTGCCGTGGCGACCGTGCTTGAACTGGTCTTCGGTATTCTGGCCAGCATCATCACGATGTGGTTCTCGCGTCACCGTGAATTCCATGCGGATGCGGGTTCTGCAAAACTGGTGGGCCGTGAAAAAATGATTGCTGCGTTGCAGCGCCTTAAAACCAGTCACGAACCGCAGGAAGCGGGGAGCATGATGGCGTTTTGCATCAACGGTAAATCGAAGTCATTCAGCGAGCTGTTTATGTCCCACCCGCCACTCGACAAGCGTATCGAAGCGCTGCGCAGTGGTGCATACATCAAGTAGTTTGTTTCCAGCAATGCTGAACAAAAAGCCCGGCTACTCTGCCGGGCTTTTTCATATCAGGATTTCAGGTTTTCCGATTCCTTCTGGCTGCTGGTTTTCTGCGTCATCCTCAGTAAACTGACCAGCGCGCCGGTTCCGGCCAGCATTCCTGCAAGGATCAGTGATGCGTGAGTGCCATGCTGCGGGAACAGGTTAAACATCAGGGCAACCATCGCCGCGCCGGTTGTCTGACCCAAAAGACGCGCAGTGCCCAGCAGTCCGCTCGCACCGCCACTACGGTTTCGCGGGGCTGAACTGATGATTGTGTGATTATTCGGCGACTGGAATAACCCAAAGCCGGCACCACACAGCAACATGCGCCAGATAATGTTCAGATGCGAAGGCTCTGATGGCAGTAATGACAGGGAAAAGAGCCCGAATGAGAACACGATCAGACCAATCCCGCCCAGCATTCCCGGATGGAAGCGCTCAACCAGACGGCCGGCGATCGGCGCCATCACCATCGTCGCCAGCGGCCACGGCGTGAGCAGAAGGCCTGTTTCCACGGAATTCAGACCGAGAGTGTTTTGCAGGAAGAAGGGCAGTGAAACAAAAGCCAGCATCTGGGCGCTGAAAGAACACAGCGAAGTGCCCAGAGACATACTGAAAATAGGAATGCGCAATAAATCGATCGGCAGCAGCGGGAAAGGCTGGGAAAGCTGACGGCGTACGAAGAACCAGCCGATGATCAGGAGGGCAATGACTTCGCTCAGGATCAACATAGGGTTCTGACCTTGCGCAAATCCACTGATGGCGCTGATCAGCAGGCCAAAGGTCAGGGCATTCATCACGCTGCTGATGATATCAAAACGCTGACCCTGACTTCGCGTCGAGTTCGCCGGTAAAAACTTCAGACCGAGTATCAGAGCCACAATACCAATCGGAACGTTGATGGCAAACAGCCATTGCCAGGAGGCTACCGACAGAATACCAGCGGCAATGGTGGGTCCGGCCGCTGCCGAGACGGCAACGATAAGTGCATTAATACCGACGCCACGTCCTAAGAAACGCTGCGGATAAATAATACGTATCAGCGCGGTATTTACACTCATGATCGCTGCCGCACCAAAACCTTGTAACACACGGGCGACAGTCAGTGTCATCAGTGAATCCGACAAGGCGCAAAAGAGCGAGGTGATACTAAATACCAGCAAACCCGTCTGGTAAATACGGCGGTAGCCAAATATGTCGCCCAGTGAAGCCAGAGAAAGCAGAGAAATCGTGATCGCCAGCTGATAGGCGTTAACCACCCAGATAGAGGTTGCCGGGCTGGCATGGAAATCATTAGCGATGGTGGGCAGTGCGACATTAGCGATAGCGCCATCCAGTACAGAAACGGTAATACCCAGCGCAATGGCCAGAATGGCACCATATCGTTGTGGAATGGGTAATCCGTCAGCAGGTGTAGAAGTCATGAGTTCTGTCAGTGCGTAGTCATCAGAGAGGGGAATATTACTACGCTAATTAACGTAAAGTGACAATTGTCACATGATGTAATGAATTTTTTATCTCTCTGTCGGGAATGAAACTGGCTTAACAGTTCTTACATTCTTGATCAATGGGTTGATTGCTTCTCAGCGATGCTTGCCAGTATAATAAAAACCACGTTCTATTTTTTTTGAAACAAACTCAACGCGAGCAGGTAATACACCCTATGGCTATCGCAGATCTTGATAAGCAACCCGATTCCGTCTCCTCAGTCCTGAAAGTTTTTGGCATTTTACAGGCGTTGGGGGAAGAGCGTGAGATTGGCATTACTGAACTTTCTCAGCGCGTAATGATGTCTAAAAGTACGGTCTACCGTTTTCTTCAGACCATGAAATCCCTGGGTTATGTCGCACAGGAAGGAGAATCAGAGAAATATTCCCTGACGCTCAAGTTGTTTGAACTGGGTGCCAAAGCGTTGCAAAACGTCGATCTGATCCGCAGCGCTGATATTCAGATGCGCGAATTGTCCCGTCTGACCCGCGAAACGATCCACCTCGGTGCACTGGATGAAGACGGGATTGTCTACATCCATAAAATTGATTCGATGTACAACCTGCGCATGCATTCGCGTATTGGTCGCCGCAATCCGCTGCACACCACCGCAATCGGTAAAGTGCTGCTGGCATGGGGCGATAAAGCAGAAGTCAGCGCGCTGTTGCAGGAAATTGAATTTACCCGCAGCACTGAAAATACCATCATGAATGCTGCCGATTTGCAGACTGCGCTGGATCAGGTTCGCGCGCAGGGTTTCGGCGAAGACAATGAAGAGCAGGAACAAGGGCTTCGTTGTATCGCAGTTCCGGTATTCGACCGCTTTGGCGTGGTGATTGCTGGTTTGAGTATTTCTTTCCCGACGATTCGTTTCTCCGAAGAAAGCAAAAGTCATTACGTAGAAATGCTGCATACTGCCGCGCGGAATATTTCAGAGCAAATCGGTTTTCACGACTATCCGTTCTGAATAATCGCGTTCTGAGTGATTGCGGAATTTCAGACATAAAAATCTATGGTCACCCCCGTTTTTGCAACGTTGATTTTGATTTATGATGGACTTGCTTAAATCTATACGGCGTCTGATGGGCAACCTTACGTTGCCTGCGCCACGATGAAGTCCGCGCCTGCAGAACCTTAAAAAACGGACGGCTTCAAAGAGCCATTTTTTATGTCAGGTTCATCCGCAGGTCGCTGTGCCGTTCATGTCATCAATAATCGGTCGTCGCAAAACCAGAAAGTCACTGCGTAATGCCTAAGAGCTAACAGTTCGTCCCTGTTGGCTCTTTTTATTGGATAAAAGCTGTACGATGGGTTGTCACCGACCAGGCTATTCGG